>NZ_DATMGA010000039.1:0-127269 GCF_035555955.1 Eoetvoesiella sp.
TGCGCAGCGTATCGGCCACCACCGTCGACCCGTGGCCGCGCATCAGTACCAGCGACTCCTCGCCCAGCGACGTGGCCAGCGCTTCTCCCAGCTGATTGTCCGTAACGAGGAGGCTGGTGCCGTCCCCGCCCGCATCGCGTATTTCGAACACCGGCGCACCCGTGCCGATGAACGCTGCGACATGGCACAACGCGCGCAGCGGCGCCTCCTTGACCACGCTGAACGGCACGACGGAGGGCGAATGGCTGTGCACGACGGCCATCACATCGGGGCGGGCCCGGTAGATCTGGCCGTGGATGAAGCGCTCCAGGTACACCGAACGGCCGGCCGCGTCGATGGGGGTGCCGTCCAGCTCGAACTGCACGATATCGCCGGCCGCCACCAGTGCCGGCGCCATATTGCGGCATAGCAGGAAACGCTGCGGATCTTGCGGATGGCGCACGCTGACATGGCCGAACGCGTCAAGCACGCCCTGGTCGAACAGAATGTGATTGGCCGCCACCAGATCCTCGATCAATTCGGGATCCGTCGCCAGAGGCGCTTTCGCGCTGTCGCCCACCGAGGATGCCGCTGCGTTTTGGTTGCCGTCATGACTGGTGCACATAATGAATTTCCTAAGATTGAGATTTCAAATTGACATGAATATGCTTGAGCTGGGTAAACGCCAAGAGCTCGTCCAGGCTTTCGGTTCGCCCTATGCCCGACTGTTTGTAGCCGCCGAACGGCGCACCGATGAAGTGCCGGCTGGTTTCGTTCAGCCACACAAAACCCGTCTGCACCCGTCCGGCCAGCTTGTGCGCCCGCGCCAGGTCGTTGGTCCAGATCGAGCAGGTCAGCCCATACTCCACGGCATTGACCTGCGACAGCATGGCCTCTTCATCGCTCCACTTGATCACGGACAGTACCGGCCCGAATATCTCTTCGTTCGCAATGCGCATGGACTGCTCGACATCGACGAAGATCGTCGGCTCCACAAAAAAGCCGTTCGACAGCGCCGGATCCTGCGGCCCGCCGCCACCGCACAATAACGTGGCCTCTTCGCGGCCCAGACGTATATAGTCGAGCACGCGCTCGTACTGGGCCCGGTTGTTGATGCATCCCATGGTGGTTCGCGGGTCGGTCGGCAGGCCCGGCCGGAACTGCGCCACCTGTTTCTTCAGCAAAGGCAGCACGTCGTCGTAGATCGACTCGTGAATGAACGCCCGGCTCGTCGACCCGCAGGATTGACCGCACCATGTGAAGTTCATGCCGGCCACCGCCGCGCGCGCCGCGACTTCGGGCGCGATGTCCGGGTAGGCGATCAGCGCGTTCTTGCCGCCAAGCTCCAGCAGCACGGGCTTCAAGGTGTCGGAGCAGGCCCGCATGACGGCCCGGCCGGTGGCGGCGCTGCCGATGAGCCCCACCATGGCAACCTCGCGGCTGGCCACCAGCGCCGCGCCCAGCTCGTTGCCGCCGTTCAGGATGTTCAGCACGCCGGCCGGCAGGATGCCCTCGGCCAACTCGGCGAAACGCAGGGAGGACAAAGGCGCCTGCGCGGGCGGCTTGACGATGACCGCATTGCCGGCCGCAAGCGGCGCCGCCGCATTGGACATGCAGAACATAAAAGGATGGTTGAAGGGAACGATGCGCACGACCACGCCCAGCGGTTCGCGTACCGAAAAATTGACGGCATCGACGCCAGAAGGCACCGAGGCGCCCTTCATTTCCGTGACCAGGCCGGCAAAGTAATCGAACGCGGCGGCGGCCATCATGACGTCGTTCTTCATTTCGCGCACAGGGTTTCCCCCGTCCAGCGCATCGAGCATGGCCAGTTCTTCAGCATGTTCGCGCACCAATTGCGCCAGCGCCTTCATGCGGCTCGCCCGCTCCAGGGGCGCCATCGAACGCCAGACGTCGAAGCCTTTGCGAGCCTCCTTTACGGCCAGCGCGGCATCCTCCGGCGAGCCGTCGGCCACCCTGGCCAATAATTCGGCCGTCGCCGGGTTATGGACGTCGAAATACCCGCCCTGCACCGGGTCGCGCCATTGCCCCCCGTAATACAGGCCGAAATGCCCGGGCATGACATCCGGCAGCTTGACCTCTTTGACTGTACTCACGCTTAGCTCCTCGATGATTTAGATTTCGGCTGGCGCCAGCACCGCCCTGCCGCGAATGAAGTCGGCGGCCTTTTCCGCGATCATGGTGATCGGCGCATTGACGTTGCCGCCGACCAGGCCGGGCATGACCGAACCGTCGACCACGCGCAGGCCCTCGACGCCGCGCACCTTCAGGTATTGATCCACGACGGCAAGGTCGTCGCCGTCCGTTCCCATGCGGCACGTGCCGACCGGGTGATGCACGGTAATCGCCGTGTTGCGGATGTGCTGCTCGATGGCCTCATCGGTGACCGCCTCGACACCCGGTATGATTTCGCTCTCGACGAAATCCCGCATGGGCGCCTGCGTGCCGATATTGCGCATGACGCGAAACGCGCGTTTCAGCGCCTCCCAATCGTTGGGCGAGTCCAGGAAATTCTGGTGGATGCGAACCGGCTCGGCCGGGTTGGCCGACACCAGCTCGATCCGGCCGCGGCTCTCGGGCCGCAGCAAGACCACGCGGCATGAAAACCCGTCGGCGAACGCCGGCTTGAAAGGAGGCAGGTAGGGCCCCGCCGCCAACGGGCCGGCATGGAACAGCAACTGTATGTCCGGTATGGGCTCTTGCGGCTGGCTCTTCAAAAACGCCACCACCCCCGAAGGCAGGTCGGTGGCAAAGCCGCGCCCAAAAAAATACGCCTGGCCCAGAGCCTTGACCACGCGATCGAGCCTCAGGTTCTTGCGGAACGGGCCGGGTGTTTTACGGCTGTACGCCACCATGGCCGACAGATGATCCTGAAGATTCTTGCCGACACCCGGCAAGGCGACCTTCAAGCCGATGCCGTGCTGCTGCAATTCGCCGGGCTCGCCGACTCCGGACAGCATCAGCACCTGCGGCGAGTTGATGACCCCGCCCGCCAGCAGCACCTCGCGCGAAGCACGAACCGTGACCACCCTGCCATTGATGGAGTACTCGACCCCTACGGCCCGGCCATCTTCGATCACCACTTTATGCACCAGCGCCTTGACGCGCACGGCGAGATTGGGGCGGCGCAGCGCCGGACGCAGGTAGGCCACCGAATTGCTGCAGCGGCGGCCATGGCGAATGGTGGACTGCATAAGCCCGAACCCTTCCTGCTGCGCGCCGTTGTAGTCGTCCGTCAAGGAAAACCCGGCCTGGACGCCCGATTCCATATACGCCTGCACCAGGGGATCTTCATAGCGGCTGTACCGGGTGGCAAGAGGGCCGTCGCCGCCGCGATAGGCCGAAGCGCCTCCCTCCCACGACTCCTGCCGCCTGAAGTAAGGCAGGGCATGCGCATACGACCACTCGGTGAGGCCCGCAGCCGCCCAGGCATCGTAATCGGCGCGATTGCCGCGCACATAGGCCATGGCATTGATGGACGAAGAGCCGCCGACGACCTTGCCGCGCGCGCACTCCACCCGCCGGCCGCCCACATTGGGCTCGGGCTCGCCAAAATACATCCAGTCGTGCAAACGCCTTTGAATGATCTGCCCCCAGCCCAGGGGAATATGTATCCAGGGATCCCTGTCCCATCCCCCCGCCTCCAGCAGCAGCACCCGCACGCCGGCGTCCTCCGTCAGCCGCGATGCCAGCACGCAGCCGGCCGAGCCCGCGCCGACGATGATGTAGTCGAACTCCAAACTTGTCTCTCCTGCTCGTCGCGCGCCCGGCTCGGCGGGCCGTGGCGCGCGGCTTGTCTTGTATGTATGTTTCTATTGATTCAGGGCTCGACACCGCAAATCCGTATATGGAAATTCATATACGAAATTCCGCATACGGCCTGACGCGATTTCCCCAAGCCCGCCTTTTTCGGCGGCCAAACTCATACGATATACATAGCCAATACCCAAGTCCATGTTCACGGGCGTATAGGCTGTATAAAAATAATTGATATTATTGAGGCAAAATCCCCCAAGCCATCTGCGCCGGCCTACCTACACTTTCCGCGGGAGCACCATGTCCAGCCGCCACGCCAGCCCTCCCCCACCCTTGGAAGAACTGCTCTCCAAGAACATCGACCTGCGGCTGATCGCCATTTTCACGGAAATGATGCGCACGGGCAGCGTTTCGGAAACCGCCAACACCCTGAACGCCAGCCAACCCTCCGTCAGCATGAGCCTGGCGCGCCTGCGCAAATACTTCAATGACCCACTGTTCGTGCGCACCTCGCGGGGCATGGAACCCACGCCCCTGGCGCTGGATCTGCGCTCGCCCCTGACCCGGGCCTACCAACTGCTTGCAAGCGCCACACACAGCCGCATCGCCTTCGATCCCGGCACCTCGGACAGACTGTTCCGCATCGCCATGATCAATTCCGGCTACCTGCCTGTATCGCCGCAGCTGCTGGAGCTGCAACAACGCGTCGCACCCAATATCCGGTTCCACTTTTCGGGCATCACCGAGAAAACCGGCAAGCTCATGGAGGCCGGGGAAATCGACCTGGCCATCGCCTTCATGGCTCAGTTCGAATCGCCGGGCTTCTACCAGCAATTGCTGCTGGAGCAGGAGTTCGTGAGTGTGGTGCGCCACGACCACCCCCGCATCACGGAACAAATGTCCATCCAGGACTACGAACGGGAACTGCACCTGGCCATTTCGCCGGCGGGAACGGGCCACTGGGTGCTGGACGGCGCCATCGAGCGCGCCGGCATAAGACGCAAGGTAGGCTGGCAGGTCGAAAGCGTGCTGGGCATCCTGCCCATCATCGGCATCAGCGACTACATCGTCACGATCCCCAACGGCGCGGCGCAGTTCCTGAAGCAGCAGGGACTGGTGCGCGTGTTTCCCCTGCCCTTCGCCGCCCCGACGGTGGTGGTGATGCAGCACTGGCACGAACGCTTCCACCGCGACACCGGCCTGCAATGGCTGCGCCGCCAGCTCATGAGCCTGTTCGCCGAAGATGCTGGACTGGCGGCCTAGGGCCTGTCGACACTTGTCGAGGGATCGCGGGCGAAATCGTGCCAGGCATACCCCATTTCGCTGAAGACCGCAGCACGCCAGTCGGTATCCCGGCCATGCAGCAAAGGCTGCAGGGAACGCCCTTCCAGCACGTGGCCATCATCATCCAGCCCGTAAGCGTCGAGCACGGTAGGCACAATGTCGATAGCCTCCACCAGCCTGGTTTCCACCGTGCCGCGGCGGGCATCGGCGGATTCTCGTGGATCGTAGACGATCAAAGGCACCCGCGTCACCGCATCGTAAAAAAGCTCTTTTTCGCGCGGATAATGGTCGCCCTGATAGTCTCCATGATCGCTGCAGAATATCACCATGGTATCTTCCAGCCGACCCGTATCCGCCAGGACATCGAGCAATCGGCCCAGATGGTCGTCAAGACGCTTGATCTGGCTCATGTACGCGGACACCGCTTGACCGCGCACATCGTCCTTCGAAATACCCTTGCCGCCAGCGCAGCCCTGAAGTCCACGTTGCACCGGGTGGCTGTTTTTCAGCTCATCTGGATGCCGCCTGGCCGGCACGACGTCGTCCGCCGTATGCGTATCGTGACATGCCGCCGGCGCCTCATGGAGCCGACGCAGCGCGGTGTAAGAAAGATGCAGGCACCAGGGCCGGTCGCCCTGCTCATCGATGAAATCCAGCGCGCGGTCTGTCATCCAGGCCGTCTCCCAACGCCCGTCTTTCACCTCCGAGAACAAACAGGCATGGCGCTTCCCCCACGTCAATGCATCATCGTCGCGCTCGTAGGATTCAAACCCGAGTTGCGCACTCAGCAGCCCTTCGGAGCTGGCCGGATATATTTCCGGCCGGTGCAGAGCCCGTCCATCGGGCACGATATTAGCTTTTCCAATGACGGAACTGCGGATGTCATGCAGCCGCAGATAAGCGCCCAGCCTCTTCCGCGTGGCCGAGGGCGCAACGGAATCCCGGACGACGCCATGGCTGGCGGCATAGCGGCCCGCATAGTAGGACATCCGCGATGAGCCGCACAGGGGGCCTTGTACGTAGGCGTTCTCGAAACGCACCCCGTGTCGCGCCAGCCAGTCGATGTTGGGTGTACTCAATGTGGGGTGGCCATAGCAAGAAAGATAATCCCAGCGCAATCGATCCACCATAATGAACAAGACATTGCGCACAGTGTCGATGCTTTCATCGTCCATGACGTCTCCTGATCTTGCCGGGATCAGTCCCGATCTACGAGTCAGGTTAGCCAACCCACGCCCTTCCCTCAAGACTTATCTGCATGAGTTTCACTCAGTGAATCTTTCGAAACCTGTCCGAACCTGCTAAATTCAATCTGCCTATCCACCAGGAAACGCCATGTGGCAACCCAAAGTCAAAACCATCGCCGCGCTTCAAAAGGGGCTGATTGTCCTGGATGCCATTACCGAAGCCGGCAACGGCATCAGCCTGCAGGCCCTGCACGATAAAACCGCCATTCCCAAGGCGACGCTGCTGCGCCTGCTGCTCACCCTGGAACAGCACGGCCTGATCTGGCGCAGGCTGCTGGACGGCACATTCTTTGCCAGCCATACGGCGCGCCGCCCCAAAAACAACGGCGGCCTGATCGGACGCCTTGCCGAATACGCGGGCGACGAACTCGAGACGCTGCAGGCAAAAATACAATGGCCTTCGGATCTTGCCGTGCGGCGCGGCAATGCCATGACCTTGTGCGAAACCAACCGCAACTCTTTTTATATGTCGGTGCATAAAGACAAGGTGGGCTTCGAAGTCAGCATGCTGCGCTCGGCCGTGGGGCGTGCCTACCTGGCATTTTGCCCGGACGACGAACGCGAACAGATACTCGCCGGGCTGCGCAAAAGCTGCCGCCCAGGCGATGCGCTGGCGCACAACTCCGCCAAACTGGACGCCATATTCGCCCAAACCCGGCAAGCCGGCTATGGCCGGCGCGAACCGACATTCGGCGGCAACTACGACGAGCCCCGGGCCACGCACAACGACAAGCTGACCGCCCTGGCCGTGCCCATTCTGAAACACGGCGGCGGCATATATGGCTGCCTCAACATCGTCTGGATAGAAAGCCTGTTCAGCGTCGAGGAAATGGCCGACAAACATCTGGCAGCGCTCACCAAAACCGCGTCCCGGATCGCCAGGAAAATGGCCCTTCCCCGATGACGGACGGCGCCCCGTGCCGGCCACGGCGCTCGCCACCCTGCTTTGGTATCCAAAGCCCGGCCGCACGGTAACGGCGCAACACCGCTACCAAACGCCGATATCGATGCCGACCTCGAGCTCCTTGGCGCTCCATCCAGCCACTTTTTCGGGCGCCATGCCGGTGATGCGCCGGCGGCAGAACAGCCAGTCGAGCAAGCGCCTTTGCATCTGTTCGCGGATGGCGGCATGCGCGGGCGATGCGCCAAGGTCGACAAACTCCTGCGGGTCGTTGACCAGGTCGAACAGCATCGGCGGCAAGTCGTCCACATGCACGTATTTCCATTCGGCGGTTCTTACCATCGTCATATTGCAGCGGTCGACCGGCGAACCAATCGGCAGCCTCACGACATCCCTGAACGCATAGGTGTTTTCGCACACGGCAAGATCCTTGACCCGGCTTTCGGGCCTGCCGTGCAGTAGTCCCTGCAGCGACTCGCCTTCGAGCCACTCCTGGGGCCGAGGCAGGCCCAGGGCCTCCAGAAAGGTGGGAGCCAGGTCGATGGCCTCGACGATCGCGCTCTCGACCGTGCCGCGCGTCGCATCGGCCTCGGGACGCGGATCGACGACGATGAGCGGCACTTTTACGATGACGTCGTGGAACAGCTCTTTCTCGCCCATCCAGTGGTCGCCCAGGTAGTCGCCGTGGTCGCTGGTAAAAACAATGAGCGTATCCTGATCGCGGCCGGTCTCCTTCAGGAACCGCATCAGTTCGCCGATCTGGTCATCGATCTGGCCGATCAGCCCCATATAGGTCGGGATGACGGTTTCCCGCACCCCTTCCTGGCTGAAGGTCTTGCTGGCCGTGTAGTTCATGAAACCTCGATAGACCGGGTGGGGGTCTTGCCTCTCGGACTCGCGGCGCTGTACGGGCACGATGTCTTCGGGCCCGTACAGCGCGTGGTACGGCGCGGGCGCCACATAGGGCCAATGCGGCTTGATGTAGGACAAATGCAATACCCATGGCGCATCGCCCTGCTCGGCGATGAAATCCATGGCCCGGCGGGTCATGTAAGGGGTTTCGCTGTGTTCCTCGGCCACGCGGGCCGGCTCGCGCGCCCAGCGCAAATGCCAGCCCGACTGCAGTTCGCCGCCGTCGCCCAACGAAGAATTGGCGTAATCGTGCCAGGGATTGCCGCTTTCGTAACCGTGTTCGCGCAAATAGTCGCAATACTGGTTGTCCTCGACCGTGAAACCCGGCGGCCAGACTCCGTCGTCCCGCTCGTAAGGCTCGAAGCCTCCGTGCATGGCCAGCCGGCCCGGGCCATCGGTCGTGTCGATATTCAGCCGCGCCGCGCCTTCCACGTCGGGCTCGACGTGGGTCTTGCCTACCACCGCGCAGCGCACACCGTGCGGCAGAAGATGATCGCCCAGCGCCTTCTGGGCCACCGACAGCGGCACGAAGTTCCACGCCGACCCATGGCTGGTGACGTATCGGCCGGTGTAGGTGGACATGCGCGATGCCCCGCACACCGGCCCTTGCACGAAAGCATTGGCGAACCGCACGCCTCTGGCCGCCAAAGCATCCAGATGCGGGGTCTTGAGCGTGGGATGGCCGGCGCAGCCCATATAGTCCCAGCGGAATTGATCCGCCATGATGAACAGCACATTGCGGATCTTGGAGCGAGATTCTTTCATTTTCGTTTACCTGAAAGCCAAAGGCGTCGCCGACCGGCGGCATTGCCATGAAACATAAGTTTTGTTTTCCGCCGCTATGAAAACCACTGAAGCGGCGTTGTGATGATGTGGGGAAACGCAATGACCAGGCCGACCAGCACGATAGTGGCGACAACATAGGGGATAGTGCCCACGAAAATCGCTCGTATCGGTATTTCAGGGCAAACCGCCTTGACCGTGAACACATTCATGCCCACAGGCGGCGACAGCATGCCCAGCTCGATCAAAATGACCACGAAGATGCCGAACCAGACCGGATCCACGCCCATGTTCGCGACCACCGCCAGGAAGATCGGCGCGGTGAGAACCAGCAGCCCCATGGACTCCATGATGGCACCCAGGATCAGGTAGATCACCGCAATGGCTATCAACACGCCGGTTACCGAAAGATTCATGTTTTCGATGAGCATCACCAGATCGAACGTCATGCCGGTAAGGCTGACGAAGTTGGCGAAGGTCAAGGCGCCGAACAGAATGACGAAAATCATGGCGGTGGTTCGGGCCGTATCGACCATGCACTCGACAAACCCGTCAAGGCTCAAGCGCCGGCGCGCCAACGCAATGGCCAAAGCGCCGATGGCGCCGATGGCCGCGCACTCGGTCACGGTGAAGATGCCGCTGTACATGCCTCCCAGCACGATCACGAACAAAACCAGCAGCCCCCATAGGCCATTCATCAACCGCAGGCGCTCGCGCACGGGAACGCGCTCGGCCGTCGGCCCCAGGGAAGGCTTGATCGCCACCGTGACGACCAGGGACAATATGAACAAAAGGGCCAGCAACAAACCTGGAACGATCGTGGCGATGAACAGCTTGCGTATGTCGGTTTCCGTAAGCAGGCCATAAACGATCAGTGGTACCGACGGGGGAATCAAGGCCGCCAACACACCCGCCGACGCCACGGCGCCCGACGAAACGGTTGGACTGTATCCCAAGCGCAGCATGGGGGGGATGGCCACTTTGCTCATGGTGGCGCAAGTGGCCACCGAGCTCCCGGACACCGCGCCGAATACCGCGCACGATGCCACGGTTGCATGCGCCAGCCCGCCCTTGCGATGCCCCAGCCACGAGTGCGCGCACTGGTAAAGATCTTCGGACAATTTTGCGCGAAACACGAACAACCCCATGAGTATGAACATGGGCAGAACCGACAAGCCATAATTGGCCGACACGTCAACAACCTGCTGCGACAACATGGACAGCGCCGGATCAAGGCCGCGCAAATAGGCGAAGCCTCCAGCCCCGACCAGAATCAGAGCGAAAGCCAGGGGCACGCCTATAAACGCCAATCCCAGGACAAAAGCAAAGCCAATCAGTGCCGTTATCATGCGACACTCCCATCAAGATCTGGACGCCCGACCGCATCCCTGCAGGTAACGGCCACCAGCAAGGCGACCGTCAGTACGGTGAACGCAAACATCACGTAGGTCAGCGGCGCCATGGGCAGGGCCAGCACCAAAGTCTCGGTGCGGGTCTTGACGTATCGGCCGGCCTGCTCCCAAAGCCGCCAGGCCAGCAGGGCCAGGGCGAACAGGCTGACGAGATCGCAGACGGTCTGCTTGGCACGCAATGCCGCGGAGCCGAAGAAACCGTCTATAAGGCTGACGGTAATATGGCCCCGCTCGCGGGTGATCAAGGGCAGCCCCGCGAAAATCGTGATGGCCATGGCCATCTGGATGATCTCGGACGAGCCGCTTACCGGACTGGCAAACACGTAACGCATGAATACATCCACGAATGTCAGAACGAGGATGAGGGACAAGGGCAGCACGCAAGCGCAATACAGCAAGCGGGTCAGCCACTGGTTGAAGGATTGGCGCATTTCAGACTCCACGAAGAACTATTTCTTGCCGTTGGCCAGATCTTGCTGCGTTTTGTAATAGGCAATTGCCGCCTTGCCATCGACCCCCATGGCTTTGGCGTCGGCCAGCCACTTTTGCACCATGGGATCGCCCAGCGCATGCAGATCGGCGGTGAATTGCAGACTGGCTTTTTCGAACTTGACGCCATTGCCGGCCAGCTTTGTGCGCGCGGAGGCGTCCAGCTCGTCAAAGACGACGGAACGTTCTGCGAACGCCTCGCCGCTGAGCTTGGTGATGATTTCGCGATCCTTCTCGTCCAACGCCGCCCATTTGTCCTTGTTCACGAAAAAGATGAACGTTGCGCCCGAAAGGCCTCCCGGAAGATCGACAACGGACTTCACATAGCTGTCGGTCTTGAACATGACCGTATCCATGACCGGATAGCCGGTAAACGCGTCGACCGTGCCATTGGAAATGATTTCATGACTGCGCGCGGCGGCCTCGGCGATGACACCCGCCCCCGCCGCCTCCATGATTTTTGCCGCCGTGCCCGGGGCGGCATAGATGCGGATGCCTTTAAGGTCGGCCACGGAGGCGATCGGCTTTTTCATGGCATAGATGGCGGCGCCCGGAAAACTTACGAACCCGAGCAAATGCACGTTCTTGTACTCATTGGCCTCACGGAAATACTTGTCGTAAGTGCGCCAGAGAGCAACCGCCGAACCTTTGGACGAGTCAACCATGAAGGGCAGCTGCGCGATCTGGCCCAGCTTGACTGTGCTGGTCAGAAAACCGTTGAACATATAAGCGGCATCGGCCACGCCGTTGACCACCGCATCCATTTGCGCCGCCGGAGCAGCCAGGCTTTGGGGAGCGATATGTATCCGGACACGGCCCTCGGTCGCCTTGTAGACATCCTTCGCCCAGGGCTTCAGCAGTTTGGTATTGATGGGATGGCCGGGCGGCAGGAAGCTGTTCACCAGCAAGGTGCTGGCAGCCCAACTGCTGGATGCCGCGGCAAAGCATAGGGCCGCGCCGAAAATCATTTTCTTTATAAACATGTGATTGTCTCCTTGTATTGGCCCCATGCCGCACTTTCCGGACACACCCGCTGACGGGCCCGGTCAGTGCCTGTTCCTGCTGGTTGATAAAGAGCTCGCTGGACTGGGGGCAGTCAGTCCAGCGACAACACGGTGCGCATGACCTCCAGCAAACGGCCTTCGGAACCGGCAACCGCATTCTTCTGGCGCCAGGCGATGTGGCGGTCGGGCCGCACCAGCAGGCAGCCGCCGTCCTCGATCTCGCAAACGCCGGCCCATGTGCCATACACGTCGTGCGCATCGCAATTGGGACCGCCAATGGAATAAACATCGATGTCGATGCCAAGCTTGTCCGCCACTGCCTTGCCCGCGGCGCGCCAGGCATCGCCGCCAACACCGGTAAGAATGGTGAAGCGTCCCTTTCCCACCAGGTCGTGCGTGGATACCCGCGCCTGATTTCGCTGCAGCCAGGCGTGCGGTATGGTTCGTCCGGGAAAGGTGGAGTGCTCGTAATACAGCTCGGGATCGCGCGTCGGGGCGCGCTGCGCCGTGCCGTCGGGAATCACCGCGCTGGAGGCGTACGTCTGGCCCATCTCGACGCCGTGGCAATTGAACTGGTAATTCTGCAGCTCGACGGCGGAACGCAAGGCTTTGCGGCGTTCGCGCCCGCGATCCGTATCGCTGAAGAGCTCATCCACGTTGGCCCAGCCCTCGGCCTCGTTCTGCCCCGGCTCGAAACCCAATGCATTCGAAATGGGCATCATGTCGGCAACGGACTTCATGGCGCGATCAACCACCTGGCGTGCAACGGGAAGGCGTTCCGCCGAATAGGTATCCAGCAAGCCGTCGCCCGCCTTGCCCTTCAACACCATGGCCAGCTTCCAGGCAAGATTGAAAGCGTCCTGGATGCATGTGTTGGTGCCCAGGCCATTGGCGGGGGGATGCCGGTGGGCGGCATTGCCGGCAATCATCACCCGGCCTTTGCGCATGTGCTTGGCCCTCACGTGGTTGATCGACCACTTGGATACGGCCTTTACCTTGATGGGCACATCGGGGTCGCCGATGGTGGCACGGGCGCGGGCCATGACGGCCTCTTCGGAAAGATCGGGCTCGCCCGCCGACGGGTCATACATGAACAGCAGCACCCATTCGTTCCATGGACGGACGCAGATATAGGTGCCGCTGCCGACCCAGTAATCGTTGCCCGGCTGCGTCATCCAGTACAAGACACCCGCCCTATGGGCCGTGTATTTTTCCAGATCGACTTCGAGCCAGCAGTTGACGGCGGCGCCCAGGTTCATCTGGCCTTCCATTTCGAAGCCGATTTGCTTGGCCACGACACTGTTGTCGCCATCGCCGCCGATGACATACTGCGACACGATTTTTATTTCTTCGCCGGTGTTGCGGTCTTTGCACAGGGCCGTAACGCCGTTTTCGTCCTGCGATATTGAAACCAGCTCGGTACTGAACAGAAACCTGGCTCCGCGCTCTCGCGCGGCATCGAGGATGACGGGCTCGAGCACATGCTGGGGCGCATTGCACATGCTGCTGGGGCTGGACCGCGTGTAATCGGCCAGCCTCTCCGGAGAAGACCCCCACGTTTGCAAGCGCGCGATTTCGGTTCCGGCAAAGCTCGTCGCCCAGATGTTGTTGCTCATCAGCGCATTGGGCGTCGCGATCTCGAGAACACGATCTTCAATGCCGAGATCGCGGAACACTTCCATGGTGCGCTGGTTGGTGATGTGCGCGCGCGGCGAATTGGCCGTGCCGGGATACCGGGTGATCGTAAGGGTTTCAATGCCGTATGTGGCCAACAGGCACGTGGCGGCCAAACCGGTGGGCCCCGCACCCACGATAAATACGGGCACTTCGATAACTTGCATAGTTGCTCCAGAAACAAAACGCTTGAACATTTGAAGTAGGTGGCTGCAGTTTTTTTGATCGGCTTCGCTCCCCGAGGGGCGCTTTTTGCCTTTGGACGGCCGGCGACAACCCCGCCCCTCCACGCTGCGCCGCTACGCGTCTGGCTGCCCCCCCAAAGGGGGGGCACTTTTTGCCTTGGGGCGGCCCGGCGGCCAAAAAACCTGAAAGCGATTCCCAGAAATATATATATTTTTGTAATTCTTATACATAAAGGAAAACCCTATAATATTTTTATAAAATATTGGATTAAGCTTCAGAAGCATGCAAAAATCACGCCACTATGCCTTCCGACGCTATGACGCAAAACAGATACATGAATGGCACGCTGACCTCTTCGGTGGTCGCGCGGCTGCGCGCCGATATCATCAACGGAGTGTTGCCCCCGGGATCCAAGCTGCGTACCCGGGAGCTATGCGATCGCTACGAAATCAGCCTCGTCCCCATGCGCGAGGCGCTATCCCGGCTGGTCAGCGGAGGGTTCGTGCAGGTCGAGGATCAGCGCGGCTTTCGCGTTGCCGACGTATCGGCCGATGACCTGAACGACATCACCAATGTGCGGCTGCATGTGGAAAAAGAGGCATTGCGCCTGTCCATCGAAAAGGGGGGCCTGGCCTGGGAATCGAACCTCGTGGCGGCCCACCACCATTTAAGCCGCCTGCCCATGGAGATGCCAGGGGCACAAGGGGTAAATCCGGAATGGGAGCAAGCCCACACCGCCTTCCACCAAGCCCTGCTGGCCGCCTGCGACTCACGCTTGCTGCTGCAACTGGCGGAGCAATTGCGCGAACAGACCTCGCGCTACCGCCATCTGTCGATACGGGCCGCGCCCCCGGCGCAAAACAACGGCTGGTTGAAACGCGACGTGGCCGCCGAGCACGAGGCCTTGTTGAACGCCGCGGTCAAGAAAGACATAGCATTGGCGAACGAGCTGCTTGAAAAGCATTTCCGCAATACCAGCAATCTCGTCCTGAAGCTCGAATGAGCCCCGCCGGCATAGGGTTCGGCAGCCAGGCAAGCCAGCCGCAGCTGCCGTTCTGATCGCGGCAAGCGACCAGCAATGGCGGCTACGGCTGGCTCAATGCCCTGGCGCCCACAGGCGCGGCTTGCCTTTTTTCTCGTAGGCCATGCCCTTGGGATAGCTGATCAGCTCCAGTTGCATTCCCCACGGCGTCAACACATAGGTGATCGACTCGCCGGCGGCGGGGCCTTCCTTGAGCGCGAACGGCCCCATGAAGGTTTTCAGCCCAAGTGCCCTGGCCTTGTCGACCGCGGCCTTGATGTCCTTGACGTAGAAGGCGATGTGGTAGCCGCCGTAATCGCTGTTGCGCGGCATTTTCGTATTTTGGTCCGGCGCGCTGTACTGGAACAGTTCTATGTTCGACCCATGGCCGCAGCGCATCATCGCGATCTGCTTGATGACCGCGCGCGGATCGACGTTGACGAGATCCTGCATGAAGGTTCCCTTGTCGTCGCTGAAGGGCCCGAAGCGCATCACCTCGGTGCAGCCCATCACGTCATGGAAGAAAGCCACACCCTGGTTGATGTCGGGCACGGTGAAACCGATGTGGTCGATACCCCGCACACCCGGTATCCCCCCTCCGCCCGCGGCCCAGACGCTGCTGGCGGACAGACACAATGCGGTGCAGGCCGCGACCTTGGCGATTTTTTTCATGACGGCTTCCTCCTGAGGCGGATTATTGAACAACGGCGGAGACCAGGCGGCCTGCGGGCGTTCAATGTTGCAAGCGCGACCCCAGGGCGGCTGTATGGCGGCTAATGACAACGGCAATAACTTGCAGGACAAATAATGCCACACTCAAAATCAAAAGAGTAAGCTCCCTTTTGATTTTTTTTCTTTACTTACCAAGACCTGAACAATGTCGGCAAGGCGCACATCGCAATATTGAAAAAAGGCCCTTGCCATCGCCCATGGGCGGGAGGCAAGAGCCTTTGAGAATACTGCTGCCGCCTGCCTCTTTTCAGAAGGCGGGCACAGCCGGAGCCGCTATGGCTTCAGGTAATCGACCGGATCGGGATAGCTCAGGTAATTCTTGGTGAGCTGCTTTTCCCGCTGCTCGTTGGGGTCGGGGTTCGCGCACCACTGCTCCGACTTCGGATGTTTCTCACCGTTGCTCTTCACGACGCCGCAAGCCGTCTTGTCGGTAAGCGTATCCGCGTTGGTCGGGTGGCAGACAGTGGCGTTCTCGTCCGAGCACGGGGCGAACTTGGAGTTGACGACGACGGTGTATACGTTGTCGTTCATGTCGGTGAAGCGCACCTTGATCGGGTAGGACTTCACGGTGCCGACCCGGAATCCCGCAATCTGGCTGTTGTCGGGCATGGTGACGTTTTGATTGACATTATGGCAATCCAGATTGCCGTCCTCCGTATTCATGGAGCACACGCCGTACTTCTTGATCAGAGGCTTGTTCGCCTTGCCGTCAAGTGCCGTGGGCACGCCGACCGACAGCGTAAAGCCGTCCGCATAGCTGAACTGCTGTTCATTTTCCAGGCCCTGAAGCCCGCCCACGGCGAAGACCAGGCCGCTGCCCAATTCGCTCATGAAGCCGACGGCGTCGTCCACCGAGAACCCATATGCGTTCATTTTCAGATCGTCGTGGATCAGCTGGACGTAAGGGTTGAACAACAGATTGGGATTGGCCTTGACCGCATCCTGCGAACCGTTGTACTGCAGGTCGTGGATGTACATGGCTTGGATCTGGGCATGGTTCCAATTCGGAATGCTCGTATCCGCCAAAGGATTGGCGCCCGCGCCGCAGCCTTCGTTATACGGAACCCAGCCATAGATGTGCAGGATGGCGTTCCAATAGCCGAACGTCGGCACCTGGGGTGTGCTGCCCTCGCATTTGCCCGCGTTGTACATGGCCAGATAGTTCTGGTGGTTCTGCTTGAAGAAGGCTTGAACCGCCGCAAGCTTGCCTTTCAGGTCGGAATCGGCCTCGCAGGTCGCCCCCGGCGTGACGTACTGGCTGAGGTCTTCGCCCGACCAGTCGACGCAAGTCCCCCATAGATTCTGCATGCGCTGCACCGCTTCGCCGTAATGAAGCGTTTCTTTTTCGGTTTCGGAACATCCCCCGTTGATGCATTTCAGCACCGTCAGGACGGGCGGAAACTTGGTGCTGTCCGAAGGCTTGACGGGCACATTGTCGGTGGGCGGCAGAGTGCCGGTGCGCTGGGCGAAAATATTGTAGCCGCCGGGCAGCTTCAATTTGCTCAGGTTGTAGACGGGCCAGCCGCCCCCAACGTCGGAATCCAGGAAGGCTTGCAGCTTGTTGCTGAAGTCGGCCAGGCTCTGCCCGGAACCGCTGTATCCGATATAGGGGTTGCTCTTGGGGCCAATGGCCACAGGCATGTAAACATGATCCACATAGGAAATGTTGTAGCCGACGTTTTCCGGCTTCAACAGACGCGTAGTCTGGCCGACCGGAATGATGGAGTCCCCGAAGGTGTATTCGGACAACTGCGCATAAACGTTTTCCGGAAACTGGACATCGCTGGAATACGTGCTTAACGAGCATTCGGTGCCCTGCCCCTCGCAAGTCACCGTGCTGGGCGTCGCCATGGCGGTGTCAGTCTTGCTGTCAAGCAGCCTTTCACTGTTGTCGGCCAGAACCACGCGCCCGCCGTTCCACCAGGTAATGTATTTCTTGTCGGACAGTTCGCTGTACAGAGGCAGCGTGACGGTGACCGACGAATTGGGAGGAATGCCCTTGCCCTCGTTGACATACAGCTTGTACACGAAATCGGTCGGGTAGGCTTCGGTGGTGCGAAAGCACCCTTGAATCCACTCGTTGACCTTATTCTTGCTGGTTGCGATCACCGGATAGATCTGGCCTGCGGAATTGTTGCGAATGGTGATGGTCTTTGGCGTAAGCTGCACGGGATTGTTGTCGTAATCCTTGCACCCGACGGTCTGGGTCGGTATGGAGGCGGACGAAGGAGCATCGTCTTCCTCGCACGCGGTCAGGGTAAACGCCAGCAGAAGCACGCCGCCGACCCGCAACGCAGTGGCCGGAAAAGAGCGCTTGACGGCTCTTTGAAAAGGGACATTCATATAATTCATCCTTTGAAATTAAGACTTCGCGATCACCCGCCGGCGCCTGTCCAACCGCGCCCGCCGCAGACATGCCGCCCGAATTGATCGTCAAGTCTTTAAGCAACAAATTATAAAAATGGCTTACTGAAACTCAGAGGATTACTTTCTGTCAAATACTGGAAAATCCTGTCATTCAAGGAAGACGGAAAGACACGAATACTGGATTTTTCTGGTGAAAAGCCATGCCGAGGCCATGCTCCTTGCCACCGCAATTGCCGGCCGCCAGAGGTGGATCAACGGCCCGCTTTTAATTTTTAATCGTTATTGCCGAAGGCGCGCCCACAAAGAAGCCTGCCGCGCTTGGAAAGCGCGGCAGGCGAAGGCAGGGCATGACAGCAAGCCGCTACTGCACCAGCTTCCACTTGCCGTTTTCTATCTGAACCATGACGCCCGAGCGGCTGTCCATGCCATTGTGATCCGTCTTGCTCATATTGAAGACCCCCTGCGTTCCAACCACTTCCTTGCTGGCTTCCAGCGCGTCACGCAGCGCCGCGCGGAAATCGGCGGATCCCGGCTTGGACTTCTTGGCGGCCTGCGCAACGGCATGGTCCGCCAAGAGGTAGGCATCCCAGGCAATAGCGGAAAATGCATTGAGCGTGCCTTTGCCATATGCCTTTTCGTAGACCGCCTTGAAGTTCAAGGCTACCTTCTTGATGGGATTGCTATCGGGCAACTGCTCAGCGACGACGACCGGACCGGCCACGGCGTATGTGCCGTTCAAGGATTTGCCTCCGACGCGCAGGAAATCGTTGTTGATGATGCCGGAGTTGTTATAGATTAAACCTTTATAGCCGCGCTCCCGCAATGGGGCATAGGGCAAGGCCCCCGCCGTACCCGAGCCCCCAAGCAGTATGGCGTCGGGCCTGGCGGCGATCAATCGCAGCACCTGCCCCGTCACGCTGTTGTCGGTCCGCGCATAGCGCTCGTTGGCCACGACAGCGATGTCCGTATCCTTGATGTTGTGCTTGAAACCCGACAGCACAAGGTCTCCCCAGGAATCAGAATACCCCAGATAGCCCACCCTCTTTACGCCGTGCTGCTTCATGCTTGCCGCAACGGATCCCATGCCGATACTCGGCGGCATGGGAACGGAAAACGACCAGGGGTATTTCTGGGCCGTGATCGGTATGGGCGACAGTGAAATTTGCGGGGTCTTCAATTCCTGCACGACTTCCGCAACCGCCATGGCGGTTGGCGCGCTGCCCGACCCAATGATCAAGTCCACCTTATCCTGCTCGATGAGTTTGCGGGCCAGCTTCACCGTCAAAGTCGGATCGGTCTGGTCATCCTGGACAATATAATCGACAGGCACGCCGCCCAGCGTCTTCGGCATCAGCAAAACCGAATTTTTAAAAGGTATGCCCAACGAAGCGCCCGGCCCGGTCTCGCCAAGGATGACACCTACCTTCATCCTGGCCTGAACCGCCAGGGGCAAAATTGCCGCCAAAGCCATGACAAGCCAGCGTTTTCCCAATTTTTTCATCTGCGTCTCCAAGATTTATCAAGGAATAAAACAAAACATCGACATCCCGGCCGGCGCGCCGCGATCCTCACCACCGCCACGACGCCGCTGGCACCGATGCCCCCCAACTCCAACTGCGCCTTAATTGGCGAACCTAAGAAACCTGCCTGTCTTGCGAGGCCCAGAACGGCGCCCGCAGCGCTTTCTTGTCTACCTTGCGGGTGCTGACCAGCCGTGGCAATTGATCCAGGAACTCCACATGCGTCGGTTTTTTATAGCTGCCGATAAGACCGCGGCAATGGGCGATCAAATCCGATTGGGAAACAGCGTGTCCCGGTTTTGTCACGATGAACGCCATGACCGACTCCCCCCACTTGGGATCGGGCACACCAATGACCGCGGCGTCGAGCACTGCGGGGTGCAGCAATAAAGCTTCCTCCACCTCCCGCGAGTAGATGTTCTCGCCGCCCGACACGATCATGTCTTTTTTGCGATCGACGACGAACAGAAAATGCTCCGCGTCGAAATACCCGATATCTCCGGTAAGGAACCATCCGTCGACCAAGGCCTCTTGCGTCGCCACAGGATTCTTCCAGTACCCCTGCATCAGGGACTTTGATTTGATCCATATGTCGCCGCACTCTCCCGTGGCGCAATCCGACCCGTCCGCCCGGACAGTGCGGATGTCCGTGCCCAGATATGGCTGCCCCGCGGAAGCAAGCCGACGCACCTGGGCTGGATCTCCTTGCGTCACATGCTGGTGCTTGAGCAGGACCGAGCCAAGGCCATTCTCCGTCATGCCGTAGATTTGCATGAAGATCGATCCGAAAGCCTCGCAAGCTCGCCGAGACAAGGCCTCCGACATCGGGGCGGAGGCATAGCAGACCGTCCGCAGGCTTGAAACATCGAAAACCCGCTTCTCCATTATTTCCAGCATCATCTGTATCATCGTCGGCGCCAGATGCGCGGCTGTGACCCGTTCTGACTCGATGCTTTCGAGTATTGCCCTCGCATCGAAATCGCGATGCAAGACAATGGTCGCCCCCACGTACAAGAACGTCAGCAGTTCCGTCGGGCCGCCGATGTGGTAGAACGGCATGACGATAAGCATACGGTCGGTCTGGGCCGCGGTGTGTGACAAAGCCTGAACACGGGCTTGCTCCAGTTGTGCCTCGTTGCCCAGCATGGCGCCTTTGGCCTTGCCGGTCGTGCCGCTGGTATAGATGATGAATACAACGTCGTCTTCGGACGCGCGTATTCCGGGCGCCGCCGGCACGCAGTCCGCAATGAAGTCTTCGTACTCGGTCGACCATGCCGGGCCCTGGCCACTGCCCCGTATACGGATGTAGACCATTGAGTCCGGAAGCTGGGCGCGCAGTATCTCGACCCTTGAGGCAAATTCATCCTCGAAGAACAGAACCGCCGGCTCGGCGTCTTGCAAAATCGACAGTTGCTCCCTGTCCGACAGACGATAGTTGATGCCCAAGCCGATGAATCCGCCCAGGCCGGCCGCGCCGTACACCTCCAGATACTCCGGCGTATTGCGCGACAACACAGCCAATCGCGCCTGACGCGGCATGCCGGCATTCATCAAGGCGCCAATAAGCCGCTTGACGCGATCCGCCAACTGCGCATGGGTCAGTGTTTCGCCTTCAAAACATATCGCTGGATGCGGGCCAAAGCACATGGCATTGTGTTCGAGGATATCTCCAATAATCATGATGCTTGCGCCCCTCGCTCAACCAGCAAAGCAGAAATCCCTTCATGGGCGATGGCGCCCGAAGCCTTCACCAGCCGGATGCGCCGCTCCAGCACGCCACGAGCGGGATTCGACGTGATCCTCTTGCCTATGATTTCAACCTCGGCATATAACGTGTCTCCCGCAAATACGGGCTGCAGGTAACGCCATTCGCGCACGCCGAGATCCGCTATGACGGCGCGTCCCAGGCTCGGCAAATCGGCCGCGAGGCCTGTCGCCACCAGCAGGCAATAGCTGCCATGCAGGATTCTTTGGCCCGGCCCGGTATGGCGCGCGAACTCGCCATCGGCGTGAATAGGATGCCAGCCGCCGCTGATCATGCAGGAAAAGCTCAAATCAGCCTCGGTCAGCGTGCGTCCGCCGCTGTGGCCCCGGTCTCCGATTTCGAGCGCGTCAAAGGGAATCGCCGCCGGCATCATGGCTGACCTCCGCCCAGTGCATGCCGCAGAAACTCTTCCGTGCGTTGGTGCGCAAGCTGGATCGCCGCAGGGTCGCCGCGGGTATAAAAGCCATGGCCGGCCTCTTCGTAGAAGTAGATCACCGCATGGGGGCTAGCGCTCAACCCATCCCTGATGGATTCCTGTATTGGCTGCGGCACGTATTCGTCTTTGATTCCAAAGTGCAGGATGATCGGGCTCTTCAGCTCTTTGGCTTGATCAATGTTCCGCTCGATCCCCACGCCGTAGTAGGCCACGGCGGCGTCTACGTCCAGCCTGGCGCACGCCATATAGCTGAGCCGCCCACCCAGGCATAGCCCGGCTACCGCCACCTTGCCGCAAAAACCGGGAAGCCCGCGTATGTGCGACACCGTCCGGCCAATATCCTGCAATCCTGTTTCTTCGTCGAACTGCTTCAAAAGCAGCATGGCTCGCTGAATATCTTCTTTGGAATGGCTCAGCTCGACGCCGGGCTCCAGGCGCCAGAAAAGATCGGGCGCATATACCAGATAGCCATCTTGCGCATAGCGGTCAGCCACACGCCGTATTGTCGACGTCACGCCGAATATTTCCTGCAGCAAAACGATTGCGTTGCCGTTGGGTTGCGCAGGAATGCTTACATAAGCGCTGAAACTGCGGCCGTCCCCGGTCTTGATATTTTCATTCACTGAAGCCATATCTCCCCTCGTTAAAATTCATAGCTGCCGCTGAGTATCTCGCGGGCAATGGAATTTCGATGTATCTCGGTAGTGCCATAGCCAATGGCCATTCCGCGCACATCGCGAAAGTACCGCTCGTACGGATACTCCTCGGAAAGCCCATAGGCCCCCGCAAGCTGCATGGCCTCGTTCGTTACTCGAATGGCCATTTGATTGACAAAGGTCTTGGTAATGGACGTGTCGACGATACTGGGCTGGCCTGCGTCCACCCTGCTTGCCGCGCGGTACAGCAAGGCGCGGGCAGCCTCGATCTCGATTGCCATGTCGGCGAGTTTCCATTGCACGCCCTGGTTTTCAGCCAAAGGGCGTCCGAACTGCTGCCGGTCCTGGATATGTTTGGTGATACGCTGAAATGCCGCCTGGGCAACGCCAAGGCAAATCGGAGGGTTGCCCGAAATACGATCCGCATCGAGCACACTCAGCAAATCTCGCACACGCCCCGCGGGCAAAAATATATTTTCAGCAGGAATATGGCAGCCTTGAAAAACGAGTTCCGCCATGCCGGTGCCACGCAGGCCAAGCAGATCCAAATGACGTCCGACAGAAAAGCCGGGGGTTCCCCTTTCGACCAGTATGACTCCGACTCCGCGCAAGCCCGGCTCGTCCGTCAGTCGAACCAGCACCATGAAAAGATCCGAGACCTGAGCCCCCGTGCACCATAGCTTGGAGCCATTCACGACATAGCCGGCTCCATCCGGGACAGCCCGGGTCTTGACGTTGCCGATGTCCGAGCCGGCATCCGGTTCGGACATGCTCCATGCCGCAAAGAGCTTGCCGGCAGCAAGGCGCGGAAGATACTGCTCTTTTTGCGCCTCCGACCCAAGGCGCGTTATAGCGCGCGTCGTAGCGCCGTCGGTACACGAAAACAATATCGCGGTGTTGGCGCACGAGCGCGCAATTTGCTCGCTTACCAGCACAAGATCCAGCAGCCCAAGCTCGGTGCCGCCATATTGCTCGGGAATGGAAATGCCCGTGTATTGATGGTCGGCCAGGATTTTCATGTTTTCCACCGGGGGACTATACGTGCGGTCGGCATGCGCCGCATTGGGCTCAAAATACTTTTCCGCCAAGCCTCTGACTGTCTCGCGCATCAAAATCTGTTCGGGACTGAACCCAAATGGCCGCATCATAGGGAATCCTTCGTTTCAACGATTCTGTCCGTACCATCATCCACGGACGCCCACTCATCCAATTCATTCAAGAAGGGGTCTACCTAAAATATATAGACGGAGATATCATCGGTCTAGAACATATCGAACATAGACACTATGCCTAATATGAATATTTACAAGATCGACTTGAATCTCCTTCTTGTGTTCGACGCGTTGATGCAAGAACGCAACGTGACAAGAGCGGGAGAGCGCATCGGTTTAAGCCAGCCGGCGATGAGCCACGCACTCACGCGGCTGCGCAAGCTATGCAACGACCCGCTTTTCGTTCGAATTCGAACCGGCATGGAGCCGACCCCGTTTGCGCAACAGCTAAGCAGTTCAGTACATAAAGGGCTACGAACACTGCAAGAAGGACTGGATGGCACGGTCGCCTTCGATCCGGCCACCTCCAGCCGCACTTTTCAAATCGTGATGAGCGATATGGGCGAAGTCGTGTATTTGCCGCCGTTGATGACGACGCTGAAGAAAGTGGCGCCAAGCATTGATGTACGTGTATTGCAACTGCCTCGCGAACGCTACCAGGAAGTATTCGAATCAGGCGCCGCCGATCTCGCCATTGGCGTGTCGTCGACGCTGCAAACCGGGTTTTATCAACAAAGGCTATTTTCCGACGGCTATGTTTGCATCATGCGAAGCGACCATCCGCGCATTGGAACAACGCTGAGCCTGGCCCAGTTCGAGGCGGAGTCTCATGTCATGATCGAACCTACGGGATCGCGCTATAGCGGGGTTGTCTCATCAAACACCACACCGACGCTTATAGAACGCAAGCTGGCTGAATACGGCTTGAAGCGCCGCATAGCCCTGCGCGTGCCGCATTTCACCGTCGTGCCTACCATTCTGCAAACCACCGATTTCATCGCGACGGTTCCACAGCAGGTCATAACCAGGGCCGATACGCCCCGCAATCTAAAAATGCTTCCTCTTCCCTTTGACGTTCCAAACTTCGTCATCCGCCAATTCTGGCATCAACGCAATCATCATGACGACGCCAACCGATGGCTGCGCGGCATCATCGCCAACCTCTTCGCCGACCATAAGAAGCCTTGATGAATGCAAGGCGGTATTCAAAGGCAGGGGGCTATCGGTTAGCCGCAACTTGGAACGGAGATGACGAAGACTCTTCGTCGGTACGCTCCCAGATTTCACGCGCGATAGGATCGCGCAGTTCCTCGGCGATATGACCGACCAAACCAATAGCGCGTCCTATGACGGCAAGGCCCCGGCACAACTTCCAGGGGATGGAGAGCTCGCAAGCCAAAGCGCCCAGCGCCCCAGTGGCATTGACTGGCAACATGCCGGGCTTGGCAAGCGCGCGTTCCGCCTCTGCGGAGATAAGCAGCATCAACTCGACATAACGACCACTGACACCATGCTCTTCGGCGAGTTGAAATAATCTGGGGGTACGCGGATCTATGGGTTTATGAAGGGGGTGCCCGATTCCCGGTATCGTGCGTTTGGCCGCGATGTGGTCGGCGACGATTTTCTTCGCCAACTGCGGCAGACCGGACTCTCCGCCACCCGAGGCCAAGCCTTCCTGGAGAATGCGGGCGGCCCCTTCCGCCGTGCCCGCAAAAGTCGTGCCCATACCGCACAAACCTGCCGCGACTGCAGACTGCAGCGACTCGGGGGCTCCCAGGTAAGTCAGGCGGGCGGCAATGGCCATTGGCGTCATGCCGTGTTCCACCAGGGTGGCGAGCATGGCATTGAACACGACGGATTCGTCCGGAGTCGGGACACGTCCCTTGATTTCCAAAAAAGCGAACTCGCCCAAATTCAGCTTCCCGAGCACATCGTTCGTCAGATCAAGACCGCATACGGTAATGCTGTCTGCCGTGCTTCGGCCCATCCCGGAGCGAAGCGCTTTACGTTGATGGCCCATGCCCCACCCCTTTTATATTCACTGGCTTGCAAAAAACAATAACACCCAAGCATTGCATGAACAACACGCGGTGGACATACCTATTATTAGAGCCACGAATATAAGAATCAGCCTGACGAACGCCGCCCCCGCCACTCATGGCGGATCATCAGGCCGGCTCCCAGCAAAACGGCCAGCGCCATCAGGTACCAGGTGATGGCGTATCCCAGATGGGTGTTGCGGAAATGAGTGGTCGTCTGGCCGCCTAGCGGCCAGCCTTGCGGGTTTGCACCGGCGTCGGCATCGACGAAATACGGCGCGGCCGGCGCATTGCCCAGGCCTTCCGCCTTGAGAATAGCGGCTACGTCGCGTGAATACCACTGCCCGGCGTCGGGGCGATTGGGGCGCAGGAAGCCGCCATGAGGTTCAGTGAAGCGCAGCAGTCCGGTCACGGCGGTGTCGCCTTCCGGCACGCTTGTTTTTGCGCTGCCCGAGGCATCGGCGAGATCTGGAGGAATATAGCCCCGGTTGACCAGTACGATGAAACCGCCATCGGTCTTGAATGGAGCCATGACCCAGTAGCCGTAGCCCCTGGGGCTGGTGCCATGCACCAGAGTCTGCTTGCCGGAAAGAAAGCGGCCTTCCAGCCGCACATGCAGGTACTGCAGTTGGCCGTTCTCGATGTCCGGCCAGGCCGATGGGCCAGGGGCGGCAACCGGCGGCGCGTGAATGCGCGTGGAGACGTCGTGGATCAGCTTGAGCTTCCAGTCCAGGCGGTGCAACTGCCAGTTTCCCAGCAGGATGAACCCGGCGAAGGCGCAGACCGCCAATACCATCCAGACCATGAAGCCGCGGCCTGGACGGGCTCCCTCCGGGCCGCCGGATGCCGGCGTCACGACGAAGGCGTGGTCATCGTCATGGGCATGGACATGGGCATGGGCATGGAGTGCTGAGGCTGCGACGTCGTCGGCATCATGCCTGGCATCATGTTCATGTTTTCGTGGTAGAGCACCCAGATGGAGGCCCCCAGCACAATGACCACCAGCACGGTGGAGAAGATGAAGGCCAGCATGTTCCAGCCGCCTTCCGAGCGGGTATCCAGATGCAGGAAGTAGACAATGTGCACGACGATTTGCGCAACGGCCAGGATCAGCACGATGGCAATGGTGGCCGCACGGCTGTCGATGACCTGGTTCATGACCAGCCAGAACGGGATGATGGTAAGGATGGCCGCCAGCACGAAGCCCGTAAGGTAGCTGCGCAGCGAGCCTTCGTGCACGTGCAAGGCGTCGTCGTGGTGATCGGACGATGAAGCGCCGGACGGATGTGGTTGGCTCATCGCAATACTCCTACCAGATAAACATAGCTGAAAACCCCGACCCAGACCAGATCCAGGAAGTGCCAGAACATGCTCAGGCAACGCAGCCGCCGGATGTTGTCCGGCGTGGCGCCGTACCGGTTCAACTGCACCATCAGCACGACCAGCCATATGACGCCGAAGGTCACGTGCAGGCCGTGCGTGCCGACCAGGGCGAAGAACGAAGACAGGAACGCACTGCGGCCCGGCCCGGCGCCCTGGGCGATCATGTCGACGAACTCGTGGATTTCCAGGCCCACGAAGCCGGCCGCCAGCAGGCCCGAGATGGCCAGCCAGCCAAGCATGGCGCGCTTGTTGCCCTGCTGGATCTGCAGCATCGCGAAGCCGAAGGTGACCGAGGAAACAAGCAGCAAGGCGGTGTTCCAGGCCAGGCCGACCAGATCGAATACCTGGCTGCCCGTCGGGCCGCCCGCATACTGGGTGCCCAGCACGGCGTTGGCGACGAACAGCGAGGCGAAGATGAAGCAATCGCTCATCAGGTAGATCCAGAACCCAAGCAGGGTTCCGTTATGGACGGGCGGCTCTTCGCGGCAATAGAACGTTGGCGCCGGGCGGCGGCTGCTGGCGATGGCGTCGGTGCTCATGCCGCGCCCCCCTCGGTGTTGGGCGCCCAGTTGCCGGAATGCTCGAACTGGTTCACCTCTTCAGCGGGGATGTGGTATTCGCGATGGTAATTGAAGGTATGGCCGATGGACACGACGATGATTCCCAGGAACGAAACTATGGCCAGCCACCAGATGTACCAGACCATGGCAAACCCGAAGAGAGTCGCCAGCACGCCGAGGACAAGGCCCGCGCCGGTGTTCTTGGGCATGTGAATGTTGTTGAATCCATCCATCGGGCGGCTCACGCCCCGTTCTTTCATGTCGAACCAGGCATCGCGCTCGTGCACCTGAGGGATGAAGGCGAAGTTGTAGTCGGGAGGCGGCGACGAGGTCGACCATTCCAGCGTGCGGCCGCCCCACGGATCGTTGCCGACGGCATAGGCATCGCGGTCGCGGATGCTGACGTAGATCTGAACGATGAACGAAAGTATGCCAAGCAGGATCAGGAAGGCGCCGAACGCGGCGATGACGAACCATATCTGCAGGCTGGGATCGTCGAAATGGCTGAGGCGGCGGGTTACACCCATGAGGCCCAGTACATACAGCGGGCCGAAGGCCAGCCAGAAGCCGATCAGCCAGAACCAGAACGACAGGCGGCCCCAGAACTCGTTCAGCCGGAAGCCGAAGGCCTTGGGGAACCAGTAGTTGATGGCCGCGAACACACCGAACACCACGCCGCCGATGATGACGTTATGGAAGTGCGCGATCAGGAACAGGCTGTTATGCAGCAGGAAATCGGCCGGCGCCACCGACAGCATCACGCCGGTCATGCCGCCGATGGTGAAGGTGAACAGGAAGCCCATCGTCCACAGCATGGGCACGGTGTAGTCCACGCGGCCGCGATACATGGTGAACAGCCAGTTGAAGATCTTCGCCCCGGTAGGGATGGAGATGATCATGGTCGTCAATGAGAAGAACGAATTGACGTCGGCGCCCGAGCCCATGGTAAAGAAGTGGTGCAGCCACACGAGGTAGGACAGGACCATGATGGCCAGGGTGGCGTAAACCATGGAGGAATAGCCGAACAGCGGCTTGCGCGAGAAGGTAGCCACGATTTCCGAGTACACGCCGAAAATGGGCAGCACCAGAATGTACACCTCGGGGTGGCCCCACACCCAGATCAGGTTGATGTACAGCATGACGTTGCCGCCGAAGTCGTTGGTAAAGAAATGCATGCCCAGGTAGCGGTCCAGCGACAGCAGGAACAGCGTGGCGGTAAGAATGGGGAAGGTCACCACGATGAGGCCGCTGGTGGCAAGCGTCGTCCAGCTGAAGATCGGCATCTTCATCATGCTCATGCCGGGGGCGCGCATCTTGATGATGGTGACCACGAAATTGATGCCGGTAAGCAGCGTGCCCACTCCCGACAACTGCAAGCCCCATATGTAGTAATCCACCCCCGTTCCCGGGCTTTGCGCGAGCTCGGAAACAGGCGGATACGCCAGCCAGCCGGCGGTGGAGAAATCGCCGATGAACAGCGAGGCCATGAACAGCACCACGCCGGAAGACGTAAGCCAGAAGCTGAGGTTGTTGAGAAACGGAAACGCTACGTCGCGCGACCCGATCTGCAGCGGCATGACGTAGTTCATCAGGCCCACGATGTAGGCCATGGCCACGAAGAAGATCATGATCGACCCATGGGCCGAGAATATCTGGTCGTAGTGATGCGGCGGCAAGTAGCCCATGTTGTCGCCGAAGGCGATGGCCTGTTGCGCGCGCATCATGATGGCGTCGGAAAAACCGCGCAGCAGCATCACCGTGCCGAGGATCATGTACATGATGCCCAGCTTCTTGTGATCGACGCTGGTGAACCACTCGCGCCACAAATAGCCCCAATAGCGCTTCTTGGTGACGAACGCCAGAAGGCATATGCCGATCAGGGCCACCACGACGAAGGTGGCCACCACGATGGTGTTGTCCAGCGGCAGGGAGTTGAGCGTCAGGCGCCCGAGAAGAAGATTCAGGATTTCGGAGCGGTCAGGCATAGTGAGCATTCCAGGTAGACAGATCAATGCATCGCCGCGTCGTGCGCGGGGGCCGGTTTCATCGAGCCATGATGCATGGTGTCCGAGGCCATCGTGTGATCCATGCACATCTGGCCGGGATCGACGCAACGGTTGAGAATGCGCTTGTAAAGATCGGGACCGAAATGGGCGTAGTAGTGTATGGGTTCGGCGCGAGTGGGTTTCTTAAGCTCGTTGTAAGCCGTGCGATCCAGGGTGCGTCCGCTGGCGCGGACCTTTTCCACCCATTGGCTGAAATCGTGATGGCTCATGCCGTGAAAGGCAAAGCGCATGTCGGTAAAACCGGCCCCGCTGTAGTTGGCCGAAAAACCCTTGTATTCGCCCGGCTTGTTGATGACGCCGTGCAGAATGGTTTGCATGCCCGGCATGACATACACTTGGCCGGCCAGGGTCGGCACGAAGAACGAATCCATCATCGTGTCGGAGGTAAGCTTGAAGTGGATGGGCACGTCGACCGGCGCCGCCAGCTCGTTCACGGTGGCGATGCCGTAGTCGGGATAGAAGAACAGCCACTTCCATTGCAGCGACACCACGTCCACTTCCAAGGGCTTCATGTCGGCCGGCACGGGCTTGTTTGCAGCGATTTTATCGAGCGGGCGATAGGGATCGAGCTGATGGGTTCCGGTCCAGCTGACCGCGCCCACCGCAATGATGATCAGCAGCGGCACCGCCCACACCACCAGTTCGAGCTGGGGGGAGTGGTCCCATTTGGAATCGTAGTGGGCGCTCTTGTTGGAAGCGCGATAACGCCAGGCGATGATGGCAATGGCAACAAGTACGGGTACGATGATCAACATCATGATGAGCGTGGTGCTGATCATGGTGCCGCTTTGCTGGAGCGCTACGTAGCCGTCGGGATTGAGCAACACTAACTTTTCGCAGCCCCCCAGCATGAGCATGACAGGGAGAAGCAAAAACCGACAAAAATGTTTCACCAGCATGGTAGAAAACCTGCGACGAATAGAGAAAACCCGTTTATTTTATAGTAATCTTAAAGGCAGCCTCGCATCTTTTTTGTTTTGGCGAGTTTTTTCTTCGGAGACACCATGTCTACCAACCCCGCACAACCCGCCACTTCAAACGGCTTCGCGCAATCCGGCCCCACCCACGCACAACACCTCAAGCCCAGCGACATCTCCGTCGGCGTCGTGGTCGGCCGCACTGCAAGTTTCTTCGACGTCTTCGTGTTCGGCATCGCCTGCGCGCTGGTGTTCCCGAAAGTGTTTTTCCCCTTCGCCAGTCCGGCGGACGGCATGTTCTATTCCTTTGCGATATTCGCCTTGGGGTTTCTTGCCCAGCCGTTGGGCTCGTTGCTGTTCGTGCCCATACAGCGGCGCTTCGGGCGCACCACCACGCTTACCATCTCGTTGTTCGTGCTGGGCTCGGCCACGGTGGGCGTCGCGTTCCTGCCGGGCTACGAATCGCTCGGCTACGCGTCGATCGCGGCGCTGTGCGTCCTGCGCCTGGGCCAGGGCTTTGCCGTGGGCGGCAGCTGGGACGGCCTGGCCTCCCTGCTCGCCATCAAGGCCCCCCCCAACAAACGCGGCTGGTACGCCTCGATTCCCCAATTGGGCGCGCCCATCGGCTTCATCGTCGCGGCCGGCCTGTTCGCTTATTTGTGGTCCAGCCTTTCATACGAAGAGTTCTACGGCTGGGGATGGCGCTATCCGTTCTTCACGGCCTTCGCCGTCAATGTGGTGGCCTTGTTCGCCCGCTTGCGCATTGTCGTCAGCCCCGAATACACGTCCGAATTCAAACAGCGCGACCTCGCGCCGGCCTTGGTGGGCGGGCTTCTGCGCTCGCAGGGCCGCTACGTGGCGCTGGGTGCTTTCGCGCCGCTGGCCAGCTACGCCCTGCTCAACCTGGTAACGCTCTTCACGCTTTCGTGGGCCCTGCTGTACACCCGGCAATCCCCAACCCACTTCCTCATGGTGCAAATCGTCGGCGCGCTGGTGGCCATTCCCTGCATGCTGGTGTCGGGACGCATCGCCGACCGCCTGGGGCGGCGCCTTACGCTGGGCCTGTTCGCCATCCTCATTGCCGTCTACAGCGGATGGACAGCCGTCCTGCTGTCGGGCAGCGACTTCGAAAGCTATCTATTCATCATCATCGGGTTCGCGCTGCTGGGCTTCTCGCACGCCCAGTCGTCGGGTGTGGTCACCGCCAGCTTCCGCCGCGAATTCCGCTATACCGGCGCGCACTTCTCGGCCGATCTCAGCTCGCTGCTGGGCGCCGGCTTCGCTCCGCTGGTGGCGCTGATGCTGGCCGCTTACCTGGGTGTGGGCTATGTGGGCCTGTACCTGCTTTCGGGTGCAACCTGCACCCTGGCCGCACTGTGGATCAGCCGCAAACTGGGCGGCTTGCCCAACCACTAATCATGGATGGCGCTGGCGTGCCGGCAGGCGCGCCAGCGGGCCGGCCGGAACACCAATCTTATGTCTACTTCTAGTCCGCCCAGGAAAACCGCCGTCAAAACCGCGCGCCGCAACGCCGGGCGCCCTTCCGAAAGCAACTCCGTCGGCCGCGAAGCGATTCTGGCTTCCGCGATTGAGCTGCTGCATGGCAAGACCCCCGAACAGCTTACACTGGCCGAAGTCGCCGCCAAAGCCAAGGTCGACCGGGCCCTGATACGGTATTATTTTTCCGATAAGACCGGCTTGCTCAAAGCCATTGCCTACCAGGTGGTCAGCGAGCTCCAGGGCCGCAGCCAGGCCATGTTCCATCAAGAAGGCACGCTGGAAGAAAAAATAAAAAAACGCCTGGACCTCCTGATCGACATCATGCACGAAATGCCGCAGTTCGCGCAGTTGGTGTTCAAGGAAATCTACTACGCCGAGATCGCTGCGAAAAACGGCGACGACGCCCGCGCGGGCATCTCGCAAAGCATCGTCGACCGAGGGCTGGCCCTGACCAGGGTGCTGATCGACTCCGACGAGGTGGACGATGTCGGCCGCGACATGGATCCGCGCTTCCTGCACATCATGATGCTTGGATCCTGCATATTCTTTGCTACCTCGCAGCCCTTGCTGCAATTGATGTTCGGCGACGAATTCGACCGCGGCGAACTTACGAGGCGCTACGTGGATTTCGCCACGAAAATGCTGATGCGCGGCCTGGGCGCGCCTCTGCCTGTGGCTTAGCGCCCAGGGCCATTAAGGAATCGCGGTGACCTGGCAGGCACAGCTGCTGCCAGTCTCGGCTCAAGCGCTTAGCGCCTCTTTGGCGCGTTCGGCATTCTGAACCTGTGCCAGCGCGGCCTGCTCCATCACGCGCCGCACCCGCATCAGGCCGGCGTCGTGCTGGTACAGGTTTTCCTTGCTGCGCGCATTCTGCACCATGGTTTCCAGGATAAGGCGATCCTGCTCCACCACATCCCAATGCAGCCCCTCCAGGCGGTTGCGGTACAAAAACCGCCAGATATTGCGGTCGAGCCCCTGCGTTTTCTTGATGCGCCAAAAATAAACCTGGCAGCGGTGCTCATCGACGGGAGTGGCAAAGCCGACGATAAAGAATTCGCCGCCCCCATATTTTTTCTGGTACGGCACGGCCAGGCGCAGCCACAGGCTGGCGGTCTGGCCGAATTCCACCCAGTCGAAGTTAACGCCGCGCTGGCCGGTCTTTTCAAACAGCAGGCCGGTTTCCGTGGGCTTGATGACCATTTCGGCGCGCTTGTCGCCTTCGGCCATGGAGTGCGACGACGCATGCAAATACCGGCCATGCATGAGGTCCATGACGTTGTCGATGGCATAGCGGTAATTGCATTCCCAGTTTTGCATGCACAAAAAACCGGAGAATTCGTCGCCGGTCATTTCCTGTGGAAGCTCGAACGGCGTAACCGGAGTTCCCGAGTCATCGCCGAACCACAGGAAAATAGCGCCATTGGACTCGACAGCGGGGTAGGACTTGATGCAATGCCGGCCCCTTAGCGAACACCTGTCCATGGCGGGCACATCGGCCACGACACCCATGCCGTTGACTTCCACGCCGTGATACCAGCACGCGATGCGATCGCCCAGGTTCCAGCCCAGCGACAGCCTGGCACCCCGGTGCGGGCAGCGGTCCTCCGTAGCGTGGATGCTGCCGTCTTTATCGCGCCAAACCACGATTTCCTCGGAAAGCCGCGTTATGCCGATGGGCGTGTCGGAAACCATATAGCTGGGCGCGACGGGATACCAGAAATTTCGAAGGCCTCTTTCCACCAATGCAGCCGCTTGAGCCGCCGCATCGATTGCCGTGTCTGTATTCATTTGAATCTACCTGCCTGAAAAATATTTCCTGTTGGCGGCCATCGATCATTTGGCCGGGATGAATTCGTTGGTGTACAAGTCGTTCAGCGGCGCTGCCTTGGGTACGATGCCTTCTTTGACGTAGAAGTCCTGCAGCGCGCCAAGCCGCTTGGCATCGATTTCGCCAAGCCGGCTTTGGCCGGTGTACACCAGCTTGTTGTAAAGCTTGAAAACGCGCAGGACGTAATCTTCTTTGCCTTGATAGGCGGGTATGGCCTTGATGTAGTCCGCAGCCGCCGATGCCGGGTCCTGGACGATGTCCCGCAGGCCCTTCAATGTGGCATGGACAAAGCCGCGTACCAGCGCGGGATTTTCCTTGATGGTCTTGTCCGAAACCAGGATGGCCTGGGCCATGCTTTTAAAGTATTTGTCGGCGGGAATGATGTCTACCTTCACGCCCGCCAGTTCGGCGTTGATGGTCCATTCGGGAATCGAGGCCAGCGCGGGAATCTTCTTGTCGGCGAACAGCTTCCACACCGAGGGGCCGGTAGCCTGGATGTCGACGTCCGACTTTCCCAGCCCATTGGCCTTGAGCATGCCCAGCAGCGCATAGTATGTGGTGTCCGAATACGACATGGCGCCGATGGTCTTTCCCTTCAGTTGCGCCACAGACTGAACACCCGAATCCTTGTCGATGGCCAGGTGCATGAACGAGGAGCCGCCCAATACCGCGACCTCTTTTATGGGTATGCCGTTGGCCCTGACGATGATCGGCGTGTCGCCCACCCCTCCGCCAAATGGCGCGTTGCCCGCTCCCACCTGCTTGGCCACGTCGGCGCCGCCTTTGGCCGTGATGAAATTCACATCCAGGCCTTCGGCGGCGTAGTAGCCGCGCTGCTTGGCCAGCATCCAGGGCGCAAAGGCCGGCAGGCTGGAAGGCGCGGGCAAGAGGTAGGTGACCTTTTGCAAATCGGCCGCCTGTGACGATGCCGCGGCGAATGCCAGGGTCATGCCGGCAAAAACCATACAGAAGCGCGTGGCGAATGTGTTCATGAGGCTTGCTCCAAAAATAGTATGTGCGAGGTGGGACGGGTCTGTTGAAACTGTTATGCCGCTTGGCCGGCTTATGGGCTGGCTTGTGTGTTTATCGCGAGGGTTTGCAATGCCGCATGGCGAGCCCAGGCGCCGAAGACAAGTTGCGGATTAGCCACTAATAACCAAGAATGGCCATTTCCGATTCAAAAAGCGTCACGGTCCAGGCATGGCCCGACCGTGTCTTGAAGTTTTGCGCGTTGAGGGCATTGACGATTTCCTCCGCGGTTTTCGCCCCGGCCTCGTACGCCTTCTCCAGGGCGTCGGCCAGTTCATTCTCGAATTGCGAAGGCACGCAACTGCGGGTTTGCCAGCGCAGGTTCTCGGCCTTGCCGGGAATTTCAATATAGCCCGTGCCCGCAACGCGCTGCGCAGGCAGGTCTTTCCATTGGTGCAGATTGGGATTGAAGCTATGAGACATGGGGGGGCTTCCTGGAATATGAGATCATTCTTCTAATTCCCACATATGGGAATTAAATGTATTCTATTCACGCCAAACAACCCATGTCAAGAAAAAAGCCAAAGGCTAAGTGTAAGTACCTAGGGCGCCGAAAAGCCTGCCGGCATCGGCAAGAATGCGCCACACCATCCCGCTGTCAATTAAACTCGGGTTGTCACCACGCCATGCTGGCGCACCGTTTTCAAATTCGGGATGTACGTCGACCTTCATACCCTTTACCTTCTTGCCATCGGAACGCTTCTGGCCAGCGCCGGGATGCTGTTCTGGGAGCACCGGGCCAATCCGGCGCGCAGCAAGACCTTGCGTATTCTGGCGGCCGGGTTCGCAACGCTTGCGCTGGGCTGCGCAGCAGCGCTGCTGCGCCACAACCCGCCCGGCTCCATCGGCTCGGCCATCAGCAACCTCATCATCCTCGGCGGCTATCTATGGGTGCTGAGCGGGGTCGCTTCGTTGAGCGGCCGGCGATATCGCTTCGCCTCCGTACTCTTGTGGGCAGGAATGGCGCTGGTGTGGGTGGTCTGGAATCCGCAGCGCCAGGAAACCGTTTGGAGCTACATCAGCTCGATTCCAATCGCCATCGCAAGCGCCATGACGGCCTGGGAGATGTGGAGATGCGACGGAATGGAGCCGTTGCGTTCGCGGCACGTCGTCGTGGCCGCAACAAGCATTCACGCGCTGCTGTATGCCGCGCGCGCCCTCGCCCTGCCCTGGATGACGGACGAGTACGGGCCGGCCATGCAGTCGCTGGCCGGCAAGATCACCATCTATGAAGGCGTTCTTTATTCCGTCATCTTGCCCATGGCCCTGCTGAAGCTCATCCGCGACGAAACCCATGGCCAGCTCTTGCGGGAATCGCAAACGGATTATCTCACCCGTCTTGGCAACCGGAAATGGTTTTTCGAACAAGGGGCCAGGCTCATCGACGGCGGGCCGGAGAGCCGGCCAATTTCCATCCTTGCCTTCGACCTGGATCGCTTCAAGTCGATCAACGACGCCTACGGCCACCACATCGGCGACATGGTTCTGAAATCCTTCGCGGAAATCGCCCGGAATGCACTGGGGCCCCGCGCCATTCTGGCCCGCATGGGCGGCGAGGAATTCGCTGCCCTCTTGTCGGGCGACGACGCTCGACGCGCCGAAGCGCTGGGCGAAACCGTCGCCAGACGCTTCGCCGAGACGATTCCCGACTCCATGGACAGCATCGGAATCCCCACGACCGTCAGCGTCGGCCTTGCCCAGTTCGAAGACGGTATCCCCACACTTGCCAACAGCCTCGCCGTGGCCGATCAAGCCCTGTACCGCGCCAAGGCGCTGGGCGGCAATCGGCTCGAAGCGGCGGCTGACAAGTCACAAACATTCACAAGCTGAAAACAAGCAGTCTGCATTGGTGGATGCCGCCCATGGCCATGCCATACACTATCCGATCGTTAAAAAGCACAGCATAGGCAATGATGAAAATCGCATCGACAAAAATTCATCTCATCGAAAGAAAATTCGCCAAGCCCATAGGCGGCTCCGGCGTAACGGGAGTCGATATCATCGTCGCGGCCGTGCGCGATGCCGACGGCTGCGAGAGCCTTGGATTTTCATACGTGATCGGCGGAGGCGGCGCGGTGGTCGCGCAACTCGCCCAGGCGCAAGCCGCCCGGTTCCTGGACGGAGCCGCGCTGCAAGCGCCGCCGGATCACTGGCTGGAGATCAAGAAAAGCTTCAACAGGACTGGCGACGGCCCCAATCTTCTGGCGCTTGCCGCCCTGGACGTCGCACTATGGGATCTGACCGCAAGGCGAAACAACGAGCCTCTGGCGCGGACCCTGGGCGGAGACATCCTGCCCGTGCCCATTTATGCAAGCGGCGGCTTCAGCCCCAACGGCACGCCCGAAGAAAGTGCGGAACTGGCGGTTTCCTATATTGAAGCGGGCTATGCGGGCGTGAAACCGCGAGTGAATGCCAACGAGGGGGACGAAGCGGTTCTGCGCGCAGTGCGCGACGCTATCGGCGCCCAAGCCCGGCTTATGGCCGATGCCAACGAAAAAGGCAATGTCGACACCGCGTCGAGACTGCTCGCCCAGGCAGGAGAATATGGCTTGAGTTTTGTAGAAGAACCGCTGCCTTCGAGCGACATCCTGGGCTATCGCCGGCTTGCCGCAAGCAGGACGCCGATCGCAATCGGGGAGCATCTTCAAGGTCTCGATCGCTTCGCTGTCTGCCTGGACGACGGCATTGCCGCCGTCATACAGCCCGATCTTGCGATGGCGGGCGGGTTGACGCCATGCCTCGAGGTCGCTCGCATGGCGGCGTCAAAAGGCGTAACGGTCGCCCCGCATTTTCTGCCTGGCTTGTTCGTGCAGCTCTCGGGCGCCTTTGAAGGCCAGCTTCTGCTGGAGGAGTTTCCAATCGTGGAGGACGCCTTCGAAGGATGGCCGGAACGCAACAGCGACGGAACCCTTCAGCCACGAGACTGCGCGGGGCACGGCCTATCATTGAAAGACACTTCTCTCTGATTTTTTCAACCCCTCCAAACCTACGAGAACTTCTGGCGGGCGGTGCCAAGCCCTGGCCAGCGACCCTCACCATGGGTACATAGCGCTCCATCACTGGACCGACCACCCTTTCTGATACACCGCTCTCAATCCTTCCATCGATCCAGGAGAAGGTCCGCATACCGGACCCTATTGAGCCAAAACACTTCCATCGATAAATTAACCACCAATGGCCTTCGCAAAGCGTCCAAGCTATCGAGCACACTGGAAAAACGCGAGCAGGTCAGCATGAAACAAGTCTGCCTGGACACACTCAACCGGCCTCAAGGGAAGAAACCTGCATGAGCAACCCACTGCACCAGAAGCGACCTAATTTCCTTATCATCATGGCCGACGACCTGGGTTATTCGGACTTGGAATGCTATGGCGGGGAAATCGCCACACCCAATCTGAACGCCCTGGCGCAGCGCGGCACCCGCATGAGCAACTTTTATTGCGCGCCTTTTTGCTCGCCCACCCGAGCAATGCTAATGACGGGCCTGGATGCTCATTTGGTTGGCTTCGGAGCCTTGGCGGAGGTGATCGATAAGCGTCAGGTGGGCAAGCCGGGATATGAGATGTTCTTGAACAAGCGTGCGCCCACCCTGGCGGAGCGTTTACGCGACGCAGGCTACCGTACCTATCTGTCAGGAAAATGGCACCTTGGACGCAACCCCGAACACAGCCCTCGGGCGCGGGGATTCGATCGCTCCTACGGGTTGATCGATGGCTCATCGTCGCATTTTGACCAGACCGCTACCGGATCCGCCGATCCGTCGATCACGCCCCTGGCCACCTATCGGGAAGACGGCGAGAGTATCAAGCTCCCGGAATCCGGCTTCTATTCTTCACAAGCCTACGCCGACAAGCTGATCGATTATTTTAAGCAGGATGCCGGACGCGAAGACCCGTTCTTTGCCATGCTGACATTCACCGCACCTCACTTTCCGCTTCAGGCGCCGGACGAATTCATCGCCAAGTACGAAGGCCGCTACAACGCCGGCTACGGCGCCATCCGGCAAGAGCGCCAGACACGCCAGATCGCACTGGACCTCATCAATGAAGACACCGAACCCTATCAGGGCCATTCGCGCTGGCCAACGTGGGATTCGTTGTCTGACGACATACGCGCCTTGGAAGCACGCAATATGGAGGTTTATGCCGGCATGGTCGAATGCATGGATTTTCATATCGGCCGCGTCATGGCGGCGCTGGAGCAGAGTGGCGACCTGCACAACACCGTGGTGATTTTCCTGTCCGACAACGGTCCGGAAGGCAACTCGGTGCTCGATACCCTGCGAACCCGGGAATGGATCCAAGCAAAGATGAACAACCGGCTCGACAACCGCGGCAAGCCGAATTCGTTCATCGAGCAGGGCCCCGGATGGGCTCAGGTCAGCAGCACTCCATGCCGCATGTACAAGTCGTTCACGTACGAAGGCGGCATCAAGGTTCCCTGCATTGTCTCGTATCCTGGAATCAGCAATCCCGGAGGAATTTCCAGCGCGTATGCTCATATCACGGACATCATGCCCACGCTGCTGGAAATGGCCGGCGCCCCCATGGGAGCTACCTACCTGGGCAACCCAGTGCCGACGCTCATGGGGCGCTCCATGATCCCCTACTGGAGCGGCGACGCCCAGACAGTCCATCCGCCTGGCCACGTTGCGGGTTGGGAAATGCAGGGCCGCTACGCTTTGCGAGCCGGCGACTGGAAACTGGTTTACAGCAACCGCCCCTGGGGAAAGGGCGACTGGGAGCTCTACGACCTGTCGAACGATCCCGGCGAAGTGCATGACGTCGCCGAGTCGCACATCGACGTCGTTTCACGGCTGCTGCGGGAATGGGATGCCTACGTAGTGGCCAACAAAGTAATTCTCGCCGACGATATGGCCGAAGGCCTTCTGTACAGCAACGCATGTCGCTATTACGAAGACCTCGCCATGGACATCACGACGCAAGCCCAGGGGTAGGCATGAGCTACGCGCTTATTCTCAAACGGGATCGTCGCGGCGGGCACGCACCTGGTCCGCATGACCACGACGGGCTGGAAAACATGCGTCCGGCATTGCGCCGCCTGGATGGGTTGCTCCGAGCCACGCTCTGCATATCGGAACCGCTTGCTGACCCGCTTCTGAATGAGCGCACCCACGCGGGCGCATGTCTCGCCTTGTATTTCCGGACACACCACGACCTGACGCAAGCGTGCGCGAATGCGGCCGCTTTGAACGCTCTTTTCCTGTCGGAACCATTCAGAGGCTGCGACCCCGGCGAGCTATCTCATCAAGTCATGCAAGCGCATTGCTTTTCCACCAGCGACGGAACGATGGGCGGCATACAGGGCGGCTTTGGCTACATGGTGGGATACGAAGGGGATCCCACTGATCCGGCCGCTTGGGTCGCAGACTACATGGAAAACCATGTATCGCTCATGCAGCGCTTGCCCGGCATTCGCCACATCGAAGTCTTCACGCGTATTGAACCATACGTGATTCCGTCGATGGGGCTCGGACAAAACTGGATGCTGCGCAACATGGCATGCTTCGCAACCCGCCGGGAAATGGCTGCCGCGCTGCGTTCGCCCGCTCGCGCCGCTCTGCTCGCGCATCGATCTGGCATGGCGGAACACGGAGGCGAAAGCGAGCACATTTCGGTGTCATTCCAGACCATGGAGGTGGAGGCCACGGCAAATGACCCCTAAATCCACGAGAGAAAAATCGAAAGCAGTTCCTTGCGTTGATATGGGCTTTGGCAGTTAGTGCTGCCGGCGAATGCCGGCATATAAAGAATATTTCACAGGAGACAAATCATGCTGAAAAAAATACTGAAGGTATGCCGCGCCGCTGCAGCGGTCGGAGTCCTATGCCTGCCCCCTTTGGCCGCCCAAGCCGCCGACTCGCCATTGAGCAAAGACGAAATACGCTTTGGCGTTGGCATGGATCCGTCGTATTCCCCGGTTTATTACGCGGCGCAGCACAAAATGTTTGAAAAAGCCGGGCTGAATGTCCAGCTCGCGTTCGTACCCTTTGGCGCGGATGCCGTGGATGCTGTCATTGCCGGCCAGAATCAACTGAGTGGCGCGGCGGAATATGCGGTGATCACCAGGGCGGCACGCGGCCCCGTGCAAGCCTTCGCGATCTTCGGACAGTCCGACAGCTACATCAAGCTGGCGGTGCGCAAAGGCATCACCAAGCCCGAGCAAATCAAAAAATTCGGCATCGTGTCGGGCTCGGCGGGCGAGTATGTTTCCCGCAAGCTGATTTCCAAGAACCATATCGACCCCGCAAGCGTCACCTGGGTCAGAGGAGCCCCCCCCGAGTTCCCCGCTCTGCTGGCGCGTGGAGATGTGGACGCCTATTTTCTCTGGGACCCATGGCCCGAGCGCAGCCTGAGCGTCGGCGGGGCCATCCTGATGAACAGCGGGCAAGTCGGCTATAGCTACAACATGCTTATTGCCAGCTCCGAGCAGTGGCTCAAACAACACCCGGCCGAAGCCCGCGCAGTGGTTCAGGTACTGAACGACGCATGCCAGGAGATCCGGAAGGACCCCGAGAAAGCGGTCGCCGCCACCAAGGCCGCAACCAAGATGCCTGCCGATCAGGTGCGCAAGCTGCTTAGTCAAATCGAGTGCACGGTACGCGATTTCACGCCGCAAGACCTGGCCCGGTACGGCGATATCGCCAACTTTCAGCACAATATCGGCAGTACGGCCAAGCAAGTCGACGTGAACACCGTGTTTCAAACAGGCTATGTGAAGGGGCGGTAGGAACATGCAAGAAGCGAACCGTACTGGCCGTCCGGCCTCGGGACAATCCAGCATACAGATAGAGAACCTGGGCATCACACTGGGCGGCATCGAGATTGTCCATGATTTTTCCCTCAGTATCGCGCCCGGCGAATTTGTGTGCGTGCTCGGGCCCAGCGGCTGCGGGAAATCAACGGTCTTGAATGCCATCGCGGGTTTTCTGCCGGCCACCACCGGGCGCATTCTGTTGAACGGCAATCAGATAAGCGGGCCGGGCGCCGAGCGGGGCATTGTGTTCCAGAGCACCGAATGCCTGTTTCCCTGGTTGACTGTGCGCGAGAACGTCGAGTACGGCCTGCGTGTACGCGGGGTGCCCAAGGCAGAGCGGCGCGAGGCCGCCGAATACTACCTCAAGCTCGTCGCGCTTGAACATGCCATGGACCGTTTCCCAAACCAGATTTCGGGGGGAATGCAGCAACGGGCGCAGATTGCGCGCGTGCTTGTGAACGAGCCCTCTGTCGTCCTCATGGACGAGCCGTTCGGGGCGCTGGATGCCCAAACCCGGGGGGTCATGCAAACGGAACTGAATCGCATATGGCGCTCTACAGGCGCTACCATCGTATTCATTACCCACGATATCGGCGAATCCATTCTACTGGGCGACGTTATCGTGACCATGACCGCCGGTCCGCGCGCCAGCATCCGCAGCGTCACCCAGGTACCCTTCGACCACCCCCGCGACCTGGCCTCCCCCGGCGAACTGGCCGTGTATCGAAAGCTACGCAACGAAATAGAGATCGAAGTACGCACCGCGCTGGGGCTTGGCGCCGTGCCGTCCGGCATCCACTGAAGAACGAGGTGTCTATGAAAAGCTTTTGGAGCAGCCCGAAACTGCTGGGTGTGTTGTCCGTAGTGCTTGGCGTCGCGATCTGGGGATTGATAAGCCGGAACATGAACCCCTTGTTCTTGCCATCGCCGCTGGCCACTTGGCGCTCATTGGGTGAACTGGTGGACGACGGCACGCTATGGCAGGCCATTTTGTTTTCCAGCCAGCGCATACTGGCCGGTTGGGCTCTTGGCCTAGTCGTAGGGATTCCGCTTGGACTTTTGATGGGTGCGTCGCGTCTCGTCCGCACCCTGCTGGATCCCTACATCGAGTTCTTCCGCTTTGTTCCGCCCATCGCCTTCGTGACGCTCGTCATTATCTGGCTCGGGCCGGGCGAAGCATCGAAGATCGCACTGATTTTCTACACTACGGTCTTCATTGTCGTCCTGAACATGATCGCGGGAGTTTTGTCTGTCAACCCCTTGCGCCTACGGGCGGCGGCTGCATTGGGGGCCAGCAAGCCGTGGGTGATGGCGACGGTCATCCTCCCGTCCACGCTTCCCTACATGATCACCGGAGCCAGGGTTGCGATGAGCAATTCGTTCCTGACCATCGTGGCGGCGGAAATGGTGGCCGCCCAGCACGGCCTGGGAGCCCTCATCTGGCTATCGCGCAGCTATGGCCGGACAGAGTGGGTGTTTATCGGCATAATTACATTGGGCCTCCTGGGTTTCCTGTTTGACCGGATTCTCCGGTGGCTGACTCGCCGCTTCCTGACACGCTATGGTGTATCCATCTAAATTGAAAAAGCCTCCGCCAGGGCTGAATGATTCGTCGCCGCGCCTCCCGGAAAGGCCCGCCATTCAGTCCTTGGCGCGCGGCTTGCGGGTACTGACGCTGCTAAGCGAAAGAGAAAGCCTGGGTTTCCTGGAAATTCAGCGGCAATGCGATCTGTCCAAAGCCGCAACGGCGCGCATATTGCAAACCCTTACCAATCAGGGCTGGGTGTCGCGCCGCATGGTGGACGGGCATTATCGCCTGGGAGCTTACGCCCCCAGCGCCCTTTCCATGCGACATGCGCAAGGCAAGCTGGCCGAATTCGCCGCCGAGCCCTTGCGACAAATGCACAAGGAAACACTTTGGCCTTCCGACATTGCCATATGCGACGGCACGAAGATGGTCATCCTGGAAAGCAACCGCGGGGCAGGCCCCCTTACCATCAATCACCAAATCATGGGCCTGCACCCCCGCATGCTTTGGTCGGCGGTCGGCCGAACGTATCTGGCGGCGTGCCCTGCCTACGAACGCCAACACATCTTGAAAAACCTGGCTGCCTCCGAACACCCCGACGACAGCCAGGTAGCCGACAGCCGCTGGGTGCGGCAGATAATCAATGAAACCAAAGCTCAAGGCTACGGTTGCCGGGCGGCTGGATATCCCAGTCCAGACCAGGCATTTCTGGGGCAGCTGGGCGCCATTGCCGTACCCGTACGCATACGCCGGCGGGCAATAGGCTGCCTGAGCCTGATATGGATACTGAATATGGCAACAGAGCAACAAATCGTCGAGTCCTACCTCGACTTGATGCGTAAGACAGCTGACACGATCGGCATGATACTGGCGGCCAATGCGTTCGGCAAACCCCTGTGGCTGGACCAGCGTTTCAGTTGACGACGGAGTTTGGTACTAGTTCGATCCTGTGATCTCTGCCGTTGAAGGCCCCATGTGGCCACACGTCAAAGCTCAAGGGGCAGCCAGCGGCCGAGCTCATAGCGCAGCAGCGCCTCTCCCTCGTAGCGCCACAACAACATCCAGCCGTTATCAAGCAGTTGGCCCAGGACGGCATTGCGCGCGATGACGTCTTCGATCGAGGCTGCGGGCGCATCGATCACGACGGTCAGACGGACGGGCTGGTGATACCAGCCATCGCCATTGTGCAGGGACTGCCTGGGCAAGCCGATGCGAAGGTCTCCCCCATTACCTTCGAATACGCCCACGTGGCCATCCACGACGTTGTGCAGCACTTTGTTGCCCGAACCGTAATGCAACGGGTCGCAGGTAGAGGCGTGATACTGCCAGGAGAGCCAGTGAGTGACCAGCATGGGCCCCATCATGAGTTTTTCGAGCACGCTGCCGTCCTGATCGAACCGCGCATCGTAATCATGGAGATAGGCGCGATCAAGCACCCGGCCGCGACTGCGCTCCCGCGAACCAATGATGAACGCCGCATTGCGGGTGAGCCCCCATTCCGGCCGGGTCTGGGAACCATCGTTGGCCCTGCGCCGGAAGGCTTTCAGCAAGGCTTCGGGGGAAAGACCGGCATCCATCCAAAGCGTCGGCGCGCGCTCGCGGCGGATACGGTCGCCCGCCTGCTCGAAGGCCTGTTCCATTTTCTTCCAGCGTGCTTGCGCCGCCGGCGGCAGCAGATCGAGGTCGAAGCCGGTTACTTCGTCGGTGGTCGTGTTGTGCAAGGCTCCCATGAATACCGTGTCAAACGGAATGCCGATGCCACGCAGCCGCAACCCCTCGCGTACGTCCGGCTCGTTCAGCAGGTATGCCAGAGCGCGCGCATTGGCCTCGCCTGGCCGGCCATGGCAAGCTCCGCAATCGAGCGTCGACGCATGCGCGTTATTGGTGCTGTGTCCGGCATGGCCGCATAGTACGACCAGCGGCGCCAGACGGTCGTCGAGCCCCATCGTATGCAAGATACCCGCGGCGAGCTCCACCCGTTCTTCGACATCGAGTCCGGTGATCCTCGGCCGGCACCGCTCTTGCATGGAAACCGGCAAGCCGATGCGATCCGCGCTGACACGCGCCGCCGCTGGCGGTCTGATCCAGCGCGCGATCTTGCCGAGATACCTGACACCAAATACTTCGACGAAGGAAAAGGCCGTACTGGACCAGCGCACGGTGCCAAGCCACTGATCATACTGCGCCAACCGCCTCCGGCGGGCCGATCGCGCTTGCTCCGACCTGGCATCGTCGTCAATGGCCGCCTCCCCGGATGCTGTCACCACATCCTGAACCGCGATATTGGGGTAGGCCAGCCCCGGCAACTGAGGCCGGTGAACGTCGGTGCCCAGCAAGTTGTAATGAATGGGAAGCCCGAAGAAGCCCGCAAACGCCCGCGTCTGGACACCGGGCCACACCGCTTCCAACGAGCGCCGCATAAGCTCGCTGCGCGTATCGATGCAAAAAACAGCCTGAACCTCGGGCTTTTGTTGCACAGCCGGCGATACGGGCGTGCGCAGCGTTTGAGCGAACCCTCGCTGAAAACTGATATCGAGCGCGTGTTGCCAAAACTCGTCCACCAACAGCGACGTCTCGGCCTGCGCAACGCGCTGACCGAAATCCCGCCAATTCTCACCAAGCGCCGCAATTGCCGCGCGCCGCGTCGCGCGCGGCATGGAACGAACAAGCAAGGCTTCCCAGGCAACCCGACAAACAAGCAGTTCACGCAGCCTAGGATCTTCCTGCCCGGAGGGAGCCTTCTGCCAGCCTACATACGCGCACCACGAAGCCCAGCCATTGATCGACAGCAGCAACGCCTCGAAGTAATCTTCCCAACTCGACTCTTCGAGTGAAAGCTCGGCCATCGCCCAATGCAATGCATCCTCCGCCCGCAACGGCAGTTTGCGCAATTGTTTCATGAACCCCGGCAGGCCAAGCCTTGAACTCAGGCCATGATCGCCCGCCATGCTCTCGCGCCAGAAACCATACAGGCTGGGGCTGCCCGCAGCACGCCAGTGTGCTTCATGGCGATCGAAATAGGTTGCACAAGTCTGACTGATCTGGAACACAATGGCTGCCCGCCACGGCCAGCGTTTATTCCGCTGCTGCGCGTCGTCAAGCAGGTCCACCAGAAGCGGCTCACGGCGTATGGCAGGCACGCCGGCCAACTCGGCAATGCAATGCTCGGCCGTCAGTGCATAGGCGCCGGATCCAGCATGAACCTTCAACGCAGCGTCCAGATCAGCACGCGTGATGCGGGCCGCCTCCCATTCTTGCTTGATGTAATCCCGCGCGGGAAACACATGAAAGTCGCCCAGTACCGCCAGACGCGCCGCCACGTGGCGGATCGGCATGCCAATGCGGCGCCAGTGCGGATTGGTCGCCACCGCCTGATCCAGAGGCCAGGCCGCCATGATACGGGAACAGGCATGCGCCGCAGCTCTCTGCAACATTGCATCATCGAGGCCCGAGGCTGTCGTGACGGGTTCATCCACAGGGCTTGCAAGAGACATAACGGCATTCATGATTCGAGCCGGCGGCAATCAAATTCGCGCGGGATCCAGGGCGCCCGCACAGCTCCTCTGTCGGCTCCGGCCCAGCCGACAGGCCACAGCTTCAACACCCAGTGGGTGTAGCCTTCGTCCATATAAAAACCAGCGTACACCCAGCGGCGCACGGTCACGAGCGACTGCGGCCAAAGTTGGAACGCCGTCATTTCGAGATACATCACCCCCATTCCGACCAAGGCGACGATACCCGCGGCGGTCAGCGGATCGCTGTCTGCGCCGATCGGTGCGTGATCCACGACACTTGAGGCAAATGTCAAAAAAGCGGTTGCAGCCAGCCCAACCCCTATCCGGGCAAACGCCAGGCTTGCGCAACCCCGCTCCATCCTGGGCATCCACAGAAGAGGCGCCCAAGCCAGCGCCAGCACGGCACTCCACCACCATGGCCATGCGTGATTGCCCATCACGGACTGAAGGGCGAACACGATGGCAAGCGCGACGGGCACCGCTACAACCATGCTTGAACCCGAATTCCGGGTCTCTCCCGTAATGAGTTTGCGATTGGATTCCGCCACGGCGCTGGACGCGCTCAAGAAGCTATGAGCCTTGTAAAGCGAATGGCCCAGCAGATGCAACGCCGCGAAGAGGTATAGACCCAGACCGCACTCCAGCAGCATGAAACCCATCTGGGCGATTGTGGACCATGCCAGATGCACTTTCTGGCTGACGCGGGTAAGCAGCACCAACCCCGCCACCATCGCCGACACCATGCCGAACACCACCAGCAACCAACGCGCGGCAAGCGACACGCCTAGCAAAGGGGAGAACAACACCAGCACGTAGCCGCCGAGGTTGACCACGCCGGCGTGCAGCAACGCCGATACAGGAGTGGGTGCTTCCATCACTTGCACCAGCCAGCCGTGTACCGGCATCAGCGCCGTGCGCGCAATGACCGCCAGCACCAGGCAAACACCGCTCCAGGCAAGGGGCGCAGAAGCATGGCCTGCGGCGATATACGCCCGCAAGGCGGAGAACGATCCGCTGCCCACCTGTGACCACGCAAGAATCGCCGCGATGACGAGGAGGACATCGGCCGCCCGATCCGTCACCATTTTCTTGTGCGCCGCCAACAATGCGAACGGCCTGTCCTTGTAGAAGCACAACAGATGATGCATTGCGTACTGAATGGCCGCCCACGCAGCGATCAGGATGATCCAGTGGTTAGCCAACAACAGAAGATGCACGGCGGCCAGCACGGCGGCCAAGGCGGTAATGTACACCTGCTGATGCGGCTCGCCCTTCAGATGATTGGATGAGTAAACACCGATGGCGGCGCCCAGCAACTGGACCAGGAGGCTCACCCAGGCACTAAGCTGGCCCGTGGCGAGCCAGCCGCTCACCCCCGTCCCCGGGGCACCGTGCGCCGGCGCGAGCATCAATTGTGAAACGAGCCCGGCCAGGGAAAAGGCCAGCGCGGCAAACGTGAATACATTGAACTGCCGCCACATTCGCTGCACGGATGCATGACTGCGCCCCCCTCCAAATACTGCTAACGACATCGCCACGACAGGCATCAGTGCAAACGCGAAGTTCAGCTCGTACGACAAATCCAACACACTCTCTCCAGAAAACGACGAGCGTATTCTTCCTGTTTTTATATGTTCTGTAAATTACATTTATAATATTGATAAATTCTATAAAACAGAACGATGGACATCAGCCAGCTGAATTTCAGACATTTGTTCTACTTCTGGCGCGTCGCCAAGAAGGGCTCGCTTACGCATGCCGCCGAGCAGATGCATACCTCCCAATCCGCCGTCTCGACACAGATCAAGCAACTCGAGAACCGTCTGGGCACGCCTTTGTTCGACCGCCGCGGACGGCGCCTGGAGCTCACCGCGACAGGCCAGCAAGTCTTCGCCTATGCCGACAACATCTTCGATATGGGTGAGCAAATGCTGGGATGGCTTGAAGGCCGCGACGAAGGCACGACTCATGTGCGCGTGGGAAGCGTTTCGACCATGTCACGCAACTTTCAGGTTAATTGGCTACGCCCCTTGTTTCGCGATCCGACAGTGGTCCTGTCCGTGGATTCGGGGTCGTTGCAGGCCTTGGTCGAGCGTCTCTTGCACCATCAACTGGACGTGGTGCTCGCCAACGAGCCTGTTCCTTCCGACCCATCCCGCCCGGTGTCTTCGCGCTTTCTCGGCAGTCAGGTCATCTCGTTGGTTGGCCGGGCGGACCGCTGGTCAGGCGCCACACTGCGCGTCCCTCAAGATCTTGACAACGTCGAAATGGCCATGCCAAGCACGCGCCACAGTGTGCGCGCGCAATTCGATGCCTTGTGTTTTTCCGCCGGCGTACAGCCAAGGCTGCGTGCCGAGATCGACGACATGACGATGTTGCGGCTGGTGGCGCGCGACAGTGGCTGGATCACGGTATTGCCGGAAGTAGTGGTGCAGGATGAACTGCATTCCGGCGAGCTGGTGCACGTCGGAGAATCCTCGGAGCTTACCGAACATTTCTACGCGATCACGGTTCAACACAGCCATCCGGTAGGCCCGCTCAACCAGCTGCTGGCTCGTGCGGCCACGAAGGGTGTGTTTACTTGACGGTACCTTCATCCAAACTGTTGCTTGGAAACCCAATAAATATTGGAATCAGAGGTGGCTCCGATTGTTTGGACAGTATTTTGAGATTTTAAGTGGAACGCTCCGGGCACATCATGCTGCCGTTTTAATCGCAGGCAGCGTCGCGAAGTATGCCTCATCGGGGGTCTGATCGGCCAAACTGGAGTGAGGGCGCCTCTGGTTGTACAACTGGATATACGCCCCGATGGACTGCCTGGCCTGGCTGACCGATTCGTAGGCCTTCAGATACACCTCCTCGTACTTGATGCTGCGCCATACCCGTTCGACAAACACGTTGTCGCGCCAGCTTCCCTTGCCATCCATGGATAACCGGATGCCTCGGCTTTGTACCGCTTCAGCGAAGGCGCTGGCTGTGAATTGGCTGCCCTGATCGGTATTGACGATATCAGGCAACCCGTAGCGGGTAAAGGCTTCTTCCAAGGCGTCAACGGCATGCACCGCTTCCAGCGTGATGGCCACCCGATGAGCCAGAACCTTGCGACTGGCCCAGTCTACGACTGCGGTCAGATACACAAAGCCCCGAGCCATCGGGATATAGGTCGTATCCAGCGCCCACACCTGATTGGCCCGGTTAATCCGCATATCGCGCAGCAGGTACGGCCAAACTTTGTGCTGGACGTTGCGCCGGCTCGTGTTGGGCTTGCAATACAGCGCCTTAACGCCCATGCGTTTCATCAGGGTGCCCACGTGTCGTCGGCCGACCTCATGGCCCTCACGGCGCAGTAGCCGCGCCAGCATGCGGGCCCCGGCAAACGGAAACTCCAGATGCAGCTCGTCGATCCGGCGCATCAACATCAGATCTCTATCGTTGACAGGCCGGGCCTGATAATACACGCTCGATCGAGCAATCCCCACCAATTTGGCCTGGCGTGACACCGGCAGTGCATGCGTACGGTCTATCATCGCTTTGCGCTCAGCACTCCCGCCTTGGTGAGCGCGCTTTCTAAAAAATCATTCTCCAGCGTGAGCTGGCCGATCTTGGCATGTAGCACCTTCAGATCGACCGGCGGCTCGTTGTTGCTCTGTCCTGCCGACCCGAATACGTCCGCCGCCTTCTCCTGCAACTGCCGCTTCCATTCCGTGATCTGGTTCGGATGCACATCAAATTGCTGAGCCAGTTCGGCCAGGGTGCGATCCCCCTTGACCGCCGCCAAGGCCACCTTGGCCTTGAACGCCGCTGAGTGTGTTCGTCTCGTTCTCTTGGTCATCTCTCTGGTTCCTTTACCGGCATTATCGCCGGATCAGGCCCAGAGCTCTCCACTTATCGGACTGTCTGAATTTCCGCCGCCACCTCTAAGTAACCGCATCAGACTCTCTCAATTCTGTCTACGCCTAGCTGCTTGAGGAGCTGTTGGTGCTTATCGTCAAACCACCCACGAGACTTCTTTCTACCCCCAATTTGACCTGCATCATTCATCAACTTCACCATGATCGCTTCAAGCTCGCAACGATCCTGGACTACGTAGTACAGAAGCTCAAAATTATTATTTGTAAACGAGGACTCTAGGGCCAACAATTGCTCCCCCTCACGCAGAATCCGATCTACGTCTCCAAGCTTGTTCACCAGCCGATCCACCTCTGATGCCTTCGATGAATCCTCAATCGTCTCCGCTTCATCATAAACAATGCTCACATCCTTCATCGATTGAAATAGCTGATAAAAGGACTCTGGCTGGATTAGGGCCAAACCATTGAACGACCCTAACTTGACCTGAATTACGCTTCTTTCCTGCTTCTGCTTGCCATTATCGTCGACATACGGCCTAAGCTTGACTCCTTTAACCAGGACATCTGGCTTACCACTTCTCCCCAATGTAATCAGCTGGCGCCTTGTGTTCTCCCCGAAATCCGAAATAAGCGCATTAGTTCTAGATTTCAAGGACTCCAACCGGCTACGCATCTGGCCTAGTTGCTCTAGGCGAATAGGCTTCTGGGAAATTAGCTCTTTGAGCGCGGCAATGCTCTGCTTCCGGCGCTTTTCATTGTTATAGAGCTTACGATCACCTATGAGCTTGGACTCCAAAGAAAACTGAGCTGACGCACAATTGTTCCCCAGCAAGGTCACAGTTCCATCTAGAAGCTCAATCAGCCAGCCACGCCGATGGGAGTGAAGACACAAATTGCCGTTCTCTTTCTGGAAACAGCATTCCACTTCCTCACCAAAGTGATAATCCCCTACTAGCCCTTTGTAAGTAGCTTTGGTCAGGGGGTTATTTTCAACGAAATTTGGAAGCTCTCGAATTTCATCGGGGCTAGAAAATGTCCGAATATCCATCATGAAGAGGTCGTACTCCACGCGATTGACACACGGCTATTATACTGTACAAAAACACAGATGAAACAAAGGATAATGGCTAACCCCTGCCACCCGCACTCTGATGGAAATGCAGGTATTACCTGCCGTAGAACAGCTATCTATACTCCAACCATAGCGGAAGATTGTTTAAATCAATATTTGCTTTACCCGAGGGGCATAACTCTAGATGAGCAAACAAATAGCGCCCTGAATCATCAGGTACTCGAAAGCTGTCAGCGGTTGAAAATCAGTGTTCCCGCTTTATGCGAGCTCAGGCTTGGTGGCCGTCGCAGTGACATGCGGCATTGGCGGCAAACTCTCCGAATCAGCTTCTTGGCAGAAGTAGTGGTGGCTATGAACGATCAAACAGGGTGTATGTGTCAATTTGGCAAAGCAACGCTCTTGATGCATGGCTTTCTCGTCTCTCCGATCTGGTGGAGGAGGCTTCTTTGGTTATCAACTAACCGGCAGATTGAACCCCAAGGCGGAAACCTCAGCATCTTCCGGGCGAGACTATAGGGATCAAGATTTGAATTTCTTGTAGCCACATGTTTTCCATACTTTTTCCATACCCACCCAATCAAAGATGGGCCCTAAATGCCCTCGCGCCGAGCGTATGGATTCAGGAATTTTGAGAATTACCGCCTGCGAGTCTTGGCTCAATGCGGGTGGAATGGTGTGATTAACCGAGTGTGATGAATGCCCTGATCCCCCGATAATGGGGAAGAGCCTGATTAACCGAGTGTGATGAATGCCCTGATCCCCCGATAATGGGGAAGAGCCGAAGAATGTCCAGATCCCCCGTTTATGGGGTAGAGCCTAGAGCCTGATTTAAAAATGGATTTTTTGGTGGGCGGTACTGGGTTCGAACCAGTGACCCCTGCCGTGTGAAGGCAGTGCTCTACCACTGAGCTAACCGCCCAAGTCTTGATTGATAAGGCTTTTCTTGCCGGGAACGGCCGCTATTGCTGGTCCCGATTCGCCTATTTTGTCCCTTATTTGCTCCATGCATTCGCGCAATGGGCCGGCAAGCGCCGTATAAGGGCCACAAAACTTAGAGCAAGAGAGTATAACAGATTTCCACAGGAGCAACCGCAAGCCGCCAAAGCATCAATCGATGCCGATGCGGCCCCCCTGACCACCCTTGCATCGCCTCCTATCGCACTGGCAATTCCCATTGTTGATTCGGCAATTCAAGTATAAAGTTTCCATCCAGCAATAATCCATATCAACGAGACAACAATCCATCGGCTGGTCCGGACAAGAGCAGCCTGGACCATCGTGCAAAGCACTGGCAGGAACGATCCATGAACGGCGGCACCCTCTTCGCTCTCGCGCACCCGTTGGTCGTCATGCTGATTGGAGTCGCGGTTTTGGCTTTGTGGCGCGGTGATGCGCGGCGTCCGCCTTACCTGCTTTACTTCGGTCTGAGTTACCTGGCATACAGTTTTGGGGTCAGCGCGCAAATCCTTTTGGTGCCAACGAATCACGTGTTGAATGTTGTCTTTAGCGGCATGATGTATTTATTTGCCACGATGTTTTTTGCACGGGGCCTGATCAGCCTTTCGGGTGCAGCATATGAGTACGCAATACCTGCCGCAATCATCATCTTGTCGCTTGCATGTCGCCTCTATTTCGTTCAAGTCGAGGACAATGGAATAATGCGGGCAAGCCTGCTGCACGGATCGATCTTTTTGCTTTTTCTTCATGCCGCCTATGTGGCGCGAAGCTTGCGCAAAGGCTTGCTATCCGAAAAAATCACCTTCTACTCTTTTATCCTGTTCACTCTTACCACGCCGCTTAAATTGCTGTTTGCGTCGGCCCGTCCAGTGGGAAGCTATGGCTTCGACTTCAGCAGTTACTGGGCAGTCACCACCATATCGATCTACGCCTTCGCCTTGATATTCGGCCTGGCGCTGATCATTACCATCATCCAGCGCAACCAACTGGCAAAAGAGAATATCGATGAAAACCTTAGCCTCATCAGCCACGACCTACGGGCGCCTCTGGCAACCATCGTAGGGAACCTGCGTCTGCTGCAGGAAAACGCCACACCGGAACAAAGGGCGCATATGCAAGCCATCGAGCGCAGTACTCAATACCAGAACTCGCTGATCGACGACATTATCGCGGGCGGGCAAGAAGCCCGCCCACTGCAGATAAACCCCGAGCTCATGGACCTCAGGCCCTTCCTTGAGGAACTAAGCCTGCATGGCCGGACATGGTGTAGACAAAACCACAATACGTTCTCGCTTGATGTCGCCACAATCTTGCCAAGCCAGATTCGCACCGATGGCCGCCGACTGAAACAGGCGCTGCTCAATCTGCTATCGAACGCCGCGTTGGCAACACACGAAGGCCGCGTGAGTCTGCATGTAAAAAGCGTGGATCAAGGACAAGGGCTGGCCCGCATCAGCTTTGAAGTCCACGACACGGGGCACGGGGTGGAGGTTGAACACCAATCGCAATTGTTCGAAGCTTATCAGCGATTCGATCAGCAACGCCCAGGGACCGGCCTGGGCCTGTATATCGCTCAACGGATCGCCCACAATCTGGCAGGCACTTTGGACGTCAAAAGCCTGCCCGGCAAAGGCAGTTGCTTTTCACTGACGCTGAGCGTTCCCACCCTGGAGTCAGACTCTTTGCCCAAAGGCTGGCAACCGACGGCGCTGGACGGCACAAATCCTGAACCACCGGACAGCGGGATTGAGGGCAGTCAAAGGCAACCAGCCGCACCGCCATGTCACAATCCCCCGGAAGACCTCCGCCAACAACTGGCCACGTACGCATCCCATGGCCGTTATAGCGACATCCAGGACTGGATCAACTTGCCGGCACTGCAAAACCCCTGTTACCTGGACTTTCGGACAGCGGTGCAGGCAGCACTCGATGACCTGGATTTCGACCGGCTCCAGGCGCTTGCGCAAAGCAAGGATAGCCGGAGCCTTTAGAGTGCAGGCGGGTGGTACCGGGTTCGAACCCGTGCCCCCTGCCGTGTGAAGGCAGCACCCTACCATCGAGCCAACACATCAGTCGGCGCTGCGACACTTGACCAAGTCGGAAATTACTCGAACTTGCCCAGCGTAAGCGTCAGGTTCGTCGTCTTGGTGGCGATGATCATGGGTTGCTGATCTCCGACGTCATCGTAGGCGAACCCGTACGCCAGGCCGTTGGCGCTGTACTCGTGAAAATGCTGAGCCCAGACATTGCTGGGGATGGCGGGCGGATAGCTGGCGCTGATGGGCGGGGCGTAGCCGCTGCCGACGTCGATGTTCAGCTCGGTGGTCGTGCTGCCGATGACACCGCGGTTGAATCCGGCAAGAATGGCCTTGCCGGTATTTTTGAGATCGGTCAACAAGTCTCCGGTTTGCGGCACGCCTACGCCTGTCATCGTACCGTCGCAATCCAGGACGTTTTGGGTCGTGATGTCGTTGAAAGTGAACTGAACTGCCCCTGTTCCCGAATTGTCTTTATAAAAATCCAACGTCTTGCCATCCGCCTGAACCTTTCCATAGTATGTCTTTTGCAGCGCATTGGAAGAGCACGTTACGGCCAGCCAACTATTCTTCCAGTTGGCCATCGCACTGCTGATGACGGCATCCAGATAGGTGCTGGTTGCAATGCCCGGGGTCTTGGAGGGCGCCAGCGCGCGCAACTTGTTGCTGGTATTGGCGCTTGGCGGATAGGCATCGGCATCCACTCCGGAAGTCGGCATTTCGACCGACGTATTGAACGGCGCACCCAGTTGGGCAAGATCGGCCAGTATCTCAGACCGCTTTTTGTTGTACAGGCCTTGCGGGCTGCCCTGAACGTCGTTGCCGGTAGCGCTTGCGGATATGGGAAAGCCGTATTGATCGACCTGCGTCGTGTTTATATACAGCAGCCCGTCCACATCGAACGAGAATTCCAGCCAATCATAAAAACAAAGCGCCCCTATGCCGCCTGCCGCAACGACCGGCGTGGTGTAGCCGTCGACCTTTCCCGAAGCGGAAGAACTGCCGCCGACCCTGGGCGTAAACGGCAGCAAAGGTTTGCCCACCGAGATCCAGATGCGCCCGCTGAATGCGGCCGGCCCCTTGCCGAAGCCCGGGATATTGATGCTGTTGAAGCTGGTGAGATCGGCCACTGCGGTGGCGCCGGTACGGCTTAGCGAAATGCCGTAGTTGGCCCAAGGGGCCGGGTAATTCTGTTGATAGGCCGTACCCGACAGGCCGGTTTGAATTTTCGACGAATCGGTGATCGTGTTGTCGCTGGTCGACATCTCGACGGGGCGGCTCTGCGTACCGTCGTAGCGGTAGAAGACCTGGCCCGGCACTTTGACCAGACCGGTGATGTAGGCATAAACAGGAATGTCGGCGGGGATTCCCGTGGCATCGACGCTGGCGTCGACCAGCAGCTTGTTGGTGCCATCCACGGTTCCGCCCGAACCAGAAGACTGGCCAAGGCTGGCGCCAAGACCGCCGCCCGAACTCCCGTCGCCGGAGCCGCCAGGACAGCCGGTCAGCAAACCAAGCAGCCCCGCTGCGCCCAGACTCTTGAAAATGACACGCCTTTTCCCGTTGAACTCAGCCATTATTGGCTCCTCGTCAAATATGCATATCCATGCTTGGCCACAAGCGGCCTTCGCAGCACAACCACTGAACTCATACTCGATTCGGAACCCTGGCTCAGCCTTGCAACAGGCCAGCAAGAAAATTCAAAATCCAATTATTCGTGACATTATATTTCAAAGAAAATAGCGAGTCGAGCACCATGATCCATCCCTACGGCCGCCCGCATCAACGGATCGGTGCGTAGCCGGTCGTGATCGCTCAAATCTTCCTAGAACCCGCTCTGGCGGATGATCACCCCGGCCAGGGCGCGCAGCCAGTGGGCGCCCAGCGAATAGCGGCCGCCCTCGATGACGATCTTGGCCGACTCGCTGCGCTGCGAGCGCGGCGCCGACTCCAGCCGCATCCGCACTCGGTACAGCGCATGTTCGACTTCATGCTTATCGTTCGCGGTGCTGACACGGATACTGCCGCCGTGGGCGGCGTCCAGCATCGGATTGGGCAGCGTCACGGTGCGCGCGGAATCGATCTCGACAACTCGCGCCAGCAGCGGCTCGAAGCTGTCCGGCACATACACGCGGGCCGGATCGCCGATCCGCACGTGCTGCAGGCCGTCCTGGTCGACGAAGGCTTCTGCGTACCAGGTACGGCCGGACACCAGCATGCCCAGTTCCTGGCGGGTGTTCACCCAGACGCCCGCATGCACCAGCGGGTCGAGATCGGTCAGCGTGCCGGAAAACGGCGCCACCAGCTCCAGACGCTCGACTTCCTGGGTGGCGCTCAGCGCCTCGGCCTGCTCCTGCCGCAGCCGGCTGCCCAGCAGGCCACGCTGCGCGGTGCCCTGCTCGGTCACGTCGGCGTGCCGCAACTGTGACCATACGGTGGCGCTGGCCGCCTCGGCCTGGGTGCGCTTGGCGCGGGTATCGGGCGACTCCAAGGTCAGCAGCACCTCGCCGGCCCGTACCGGGCCGGCCGGATGGATGTGGCTGACCCGGGCGGGAAACGGCGCATACAGCGCCTGGGTGGAGCCGGCGCGGACCCAGCCCGGAGCATGCACCCCGTGGCGCAAGGGCACGAACACGAATGCTCCCACCGCCAGCAGCAGACCCAGCGCGATCAGGCGCCTGCGCAAGACGATCTCGCTGCGCCGGCGCCACCATACTCTGAATTCGGAATAAATAGGCAAGAGAATAAACCAGGAGATTTCGACGCAAAACAGGAATATTCCAAGCGCCTTGAAGAAATACAGATAGACGCCGACCGCGATGCCGGCGAACACGGTCAGGCGATACAGCCAGACGACGAATGCGAACACCGTCAGGAAGCGCTCCGTGCGGCGCGGCAGTATTTCCGGCAGGGGCTCGTGCCAGCCCAACAGCCAGTTGCGCAGGAAGCGCCGGCCGAAGGCGAAGCAGCGCATGTGCAGATTGGGAATGTCCAGCAGGTCCGACAGCACGAAATAGCCGTCGAACCGCATGAAGGGGCTGGCGTTGATGGCCAGCGACAGAACCCAGGAAGTCGTGGCCAGGAAGAAGAAGGCCGAACGCAGGACTCCGTCGTCGACCAGGCTCCAGCACAGGGTGGACAGCGCGGCGATGCCGATTTCCGTGGTCATGCCGGCGGCGACGATGGCCAGGCGCTTGCGGTGATCGGTCAGCTTCCAGGACTCGGACGTGTCGGTATACAGCATCGGAAACATCACCACCAGCGCCAGGCCCATGTGGGCCACGCGCACCCCGTAGCGGGTAGCGGTAAATGCATGCCCCAGCTCGTGCATCACCTTGACGAAGGCCAGCGCGGCCATGTAGGCCAGCACGCCGGATGGCGTGAAGCTGTCCTGGAAGCTGACCAGGAACTCATCCCACTGGCGCGAAGCCAGCACCAACCCGGTAACGGACAGCGCCAGCACGAGCAGCGCGAACGCGCGCGTGTAGATGAAGCGGACGTAGGGCAGCGCGGCCGCCAGCCAACGGTCGGGTCGCACCAGCGGAATGCGGATGTAAAGGTAGTGGTGCAGCAGCCAGCGCAGGTCGCGCCGGCTGTGGCTTTCGGCCATTGCCGCAAGCCTTGCGCTGGCCTGCGGCGTATCGGCGCGCAACAGGAAATTCTGCTCCAGGAATTGCAGCAGGGCCGCAAGCGACTGCGCGTCGGCGGCCAAGGTGGTTTCGGCGTTGAGCCGGGCCAGCAGCGCCGAGCCTGAGTCCTGCCAGCGCGACAGCATCTCGAATTCCAGCCAGCCGATGCGATAGAAGCGGTTGACCACGGGATCGTGGATCATCCATGCCGGCGAGCCGTCGCGATTGTCCGCCGCGGGAAACAGGATGAGATCCTCGCGTAGCGGCGGCAGTGGCTGCGCCGACGGCATGGTCTGCGCCAGGCCGCCGGGCAGGTCGCCCGGCGGCGGCAGATCCCGCGGATCGGGCAGCGCCAGCGTATGGGCCGTCACAGCCCGCTCCATTGGCGCACCGAGGCCAGCGGTCGGCGCAATAGAAAATAGACCATCGGCACGCGCTCGCCATATACCTTGGCGGTGCCCTTCAGGCCTATGCGCGCCAGGCGCTCGCTGCCCTGGTCTATCGTGCCGCGCAGCCGGTACGAGGCGACTCCGTCGGGCGACAGCACGGCTTGGTAGCTGGTCTGGGTGAGCCGCGCCTCGATGGGATGCAGCGGCGCCACCTGCAGGAACATGCGGATGCGTGCGCCGTGATCCAGTGCGATGGCGTCGGCCACCGGCATGTACAACATCACGCCCGCATCCTTAGGGTCGGCCAGCTGCATGATGCGCTCGCCCGTGGAGACAGGCTTGCCCTGCCAGTCGTTGACATCGCCGAAGACGGCAATGCCGTCGCGCGGCGCCACTACGTCGATGCGCTTGAGCTGGTCCTCCACCGCCTGCAGCTCGGCGCGCTTCTCGGCGATGCGGCCCTGCAGGACGGCAACCTCGCTGCGCGCCTTCTCGTCGCCGAACGCGCGCTGCTGGGCCGACAGCAACTCAGCGGCGGCCACCTCCAGCGCTCGCAAGGCCACTTCGCGCCGGTTGCGCAACGTCGTGTCATCCAGCGAAAACAGCCGCTGGCCGGCCTTGACCTGCTGGTTGGGCTTGACGTAGAAGGTCTTGATCACGCCGTCCAGCGGGGCGGCCACGGCCAGGCCGTCCAAAGCCACGATCTCGGCGGGCGCCAGGGCTGCCTGACGGATGGGCATGGCCAGCAAGGCCGCGACCACCGCCAGGGCGATCCAGAGCTTGCGTGTGCGCGGCAGCCGGCGCACAAGCGGCGTGCGGCGCACGTGCGTCAGCGCCCAGGCGCAATACGACCAGGTCGACTGCAGCCGCGCAATCGTCTGCAGCGAGGCGCCCGAAGGCGCCTCTTCCAGCATGAACAGCGCCATGGAGTGGCACTGCCCGTCGCGGAACAGAGGTACCACCAGCATATAGGGCGGCCACCATTCGTCCCAGCCGCTGACGATGTCCGGCAGCAGCCCCGGCAGGCCTTCGGGGGCGCGGCCTTCCTGCTCGATGCGGCGCAGATCCACCAGGTACATCGACTCGGCCGCCTCGCGCCACAGGACGCGTATCAGGCGCGTGACCCAGACTGTGAACGGCGTGTCCTCGGCGATCGAGGCAAGGCCCGACACCGCCATCAGATCCAGCCCGCGGGCCGCCTGGCGAAAAGCCAGGGCCTGGCGATAAGGCATGACCTGCCAAGTCTCGTTGACGATGGTGAACGCCAGCGACTGGATAGTCTGCGCCGAGCGGCTGCGTGCTTCTGCGTTCAGTACCGCCGCGCCCGCGGCGGCGGTTGCTGCGGCTACGGTCATTGAATTCCCGGGAAATGCACGGTTCCGCTCATGCCTGCCAGCAATTCGGGAAAACTGCCGTCGAAACGGCCTTCGATCTCCACGGCCTGGGCGGCCGCATCCACGCGCGCGCCAATAGCCGACACCTTGGACGGATAACTACGCCCGGTTTCATCCACCGTCACCTGGAAAGGCATACCCAGCTTCAGCGTCCTGAGCCAGTGCGAGGGGGCGTTGATGCGCAGCTTCAAAGGGCCGTTGCTGATGATGTCGGCCAACGGCGCTCCCAGGTTCACGCCCTGGTACTGTTTGACATGCAGGCGCGCGACCCGTCCGTCGAACGGCGCCTTGACCGTGCACTCGTCGGCCTGAGCCTGGCTCAGTTCGACCTGGCCCACGCCCTTGTCGACGCTGGCCAAGGCCAGGTTGACCTCGACATCGCCAGCGGCCTTCAGGGCACGCAGGCGCGACTTGGCGCTGTAGTTTTCGCGCGCACCCTTGAGCTCGGCGCGCGCGATCTTGGCCCGCGCCAGATTTTCCGCGCAGTCGAAGGCCAGCAGCGTATCGCCCGCGGCAAAAGAGCTGCCCAGGCTCATATTCAGCTCGGTGATGCGCCCCGCCATGGGCGCGGCCAGCGTGGTTTCCTTATCCGCCGCGATGAGCGCCCGCACCACGTTCGGGTTCATCTGGGCCGTGGCACCAGACTCCGGGAGCGGGCGCGAGACCGCCGTATCGGCCGCAGCCGACGCTGCATTCATATCCGGCGCGGCAGCCTGCGCGACACAAGCCGCCAGCGCCAGAACTGCCAGGCCCAACACCCGCGGCAGCCCCTGCCGCCGTCCCGCACTGCAATTGCGGCTCATTTCGATCCCTCGGCCGCAACCGGCGCCGCCGTCGCGACCGCCGGCGCAGCAGGCTTGGCCGATGCAACGGGAGCCTCAGCCTGCGCGGCCTCGGCATAGAAGGTCTTGTGCTCCCACTCGGAAGTGGTCTTGCCTATGGCCGTGGCCAGGGAATGGACGTCCAGGCTGGCAATCGCGTCGGGCAACACGTCCAGGCCGATGGAGTTGTACAGGCGGCCCCACGCCGACTGGGCATTGGAATAGCTGGCATATTGCTGGTATTCGGTCAGCAGCTCGCGGGCCTCGGCGCGTATCACTTCCAGACCGGAGTCGACCCGGCTGGTCTCGGCGGCCTTGGCGTAGCGGTACAGCCCCTGGTCGACCCGCGCCGACTCCTTGGCCAGCGCCAGGTCAGCCTTGGCCAGCGCATAGCGCTGCACGCCGATGCGCACCTGGGTCAGGATGGCCATGCTCAGGGCCATGCGGCGGTAGTCGTCGGTCTTGGCCTGGGCGTCATGAGCGCGTTGCAAGGCCGGCAGGCTGGCCAGCCTGAACAGGTTCCACGATATCTGTATGCCCGATTGCGACCAGGAATTGTTGTACAGATACTTGTTGCTGTCGTACTGCAGGTTCAGGAAGTCGAGCTGTATGCCGGGCAGCGCCTGGATCATGGCCGCCTTCACGTCGTTGGTGGTAACGCGCTTGCGATACCATTCCTCCATGAGTTCGGGGCGGCGCTCCAGGGCAATGTTCTCGAGCCTCGACACGTCCTGCGGCACCGGAGGCAGCGCCGGCATGGTCTCGTCCTTCAGCGTGAAGCGCGTGCCCGGCGGCAGCGACATCAGCGCCGCCAATTCGCTGCGCGCCAGTTCCAGTTCCTGACGGCGCTGCGACAGCAGCGCCACCGCGTCGAGCAGCGCGCGCTGGTAGCCCAGCGCCACCGGCTGCGGCAGCAGGCCCTGCTTCTCGGCCTTGCGCGAACGTTCCAGGGCGTCGTTGACGCGGTCTATCAGGTTATCCACCCTTACGATCAGTTTCTGCGCGCCCAGCGCGCGCCAGTAGGCGTTGCGGGTGTCCTGCAGCACGTTCTGGATGACCTTGCGCTGGCGTTCCTGGGCCATCAGGTACTGGTCGGCCTTCTGCTTGGCGCGATAGTACGAGACGCCGAAGTCCAGCAGATTCCACGACAGGCTCAGGTTGGCCATGGTGTGGCTGCGCTCTTCCGAGGTGGAAGGCGCCAGCGATTCTTCGCCGGTTTCGATGTTGATCGACTTGCCGCCCGAGTCGTTGTTGCGCGTGCTGTAGCCCGCACCCACCAGCAGGCGCGGCATCATATCCCAGCGCGAGACGTCCATCAGCCCCTTGGCCAGGGCGTTTTCCATCAGCTTGAGCCGATAGTCCAGGTTGTACTTCAGCGCCCGCGCCGCCGCCTCATCGAAGCTGATCGGCCCGGTAATGGGCTCCTGGTTGGCATACATCTCCGCCCGGTCGGCAGCGACGCGTTCCTTGATCTCTTTCTGGGTAAAAGGCTGCGGCTGCAGCGAAGAGCAGCCCGCCAACGCAATGGCCAAGACGGAAAGTGTGCCTATTTTCAAGTATCGTTGCATGATCAAGTCATTCAGTAATGATGGAAGGATTGGATTTCGCGACTTGCATAAAGGGGTGGGCCGGCTGCGAGGAATGCCGCGAGTCCTGGTCGGCCGAGACGTAGCGGCTCATGCGCTGCAACTGCTCGGAAAAAGCACTGGCCCCGCGCGAGCCGGCAGCGGCGTGATCCTGGCCCTGACTCTGTCCCTGCCCATCCGCCTGGTGCGCGCCGGAATGCTGCGCATCCCTGTCGTGGCCGGGATGCGCCAGCCACTGCAGGAACTTGCTGCCGGCGAAAATGCCGTGGTTGGACAGCAGATTGTCGGCCGACAGCGAAGTACGCCCGTCGCGGCCCAGCGCCCTGCCCTGCAGGATCAAGCGCTCGTGTTCGGCCTGCCCGACCGCGTGCCTGACGTAGATCGTCTCGTCCTGGCCCAGGCCTCGCGTCCAGGAACTGAGCTCGGCCTCGATCGGCAGCACCAGATCCAGGTTCACGCCCTCGGCGGCGAGGTCATCGACGTCGCGCTGATTCTGCGAGGCCTGCACCGCCACCTCCACGTACACAATGGGGTGCATGGGCATGCTCAGATTGGTGACGCGGTTCTCGTGGTAGGCATCTTCCCAGATGTGCGGCGCATCGGTCACCAGCTCGCTGAACTGTGCCATGGATCGCTGCGAGGCATCGATGATGGGCCTGAAGTCGGGCGTCGCCGGCGGCTGCGGCAGAGCCCGCACGATGCCGGTAACCGTGATGCTGAGCGTCGTGTAGGATGTGCCGCCATTGCCGTCGCTGATGGCATAGGTGAACACATCGGTCGCGGTTTCACCAGCCTTCAAAGCCTTGGAAGCAGGCTGGTCGGCCGAGTAGCTGTAGCTGCCGTCCGCGTTCAAAACCAGCGTGCCGTGCGTGCCCACCAGCGGAGAGCCGACATGGCCCGTACCCACCCCAGCCACGTCGCCGGCCGTGCCGGTAACCACGCCGATCACGGTTATGGGATCGCCATCGACGTCGACGTCCTTGCCCGCGCCCGTGACCGAACCGCTGACCACACCCACGCCGGGACCGGCCGTCAGCGTGCTGTCGGCATCGACAGCGCCGGTATCCGGATGTGCCTCGGGCGGAGGATTGGCGACGGTAAAGGTGAAGGTTTGCGTAACCGAACCGCCATTGCCGTCGTCCGCCGTAACGGTGATGTGATATACGCCATCCTTGCCCGGCCCGCCCTGGCTGGCATCATGCGTCAACGTGCCGGCGATCTCGCCGGTGTTCTTGTCGATGGACAGTCCGGGAGGCAGATTGGTGGCGGTGTAGGTAAGTGTGTCGCTGGAGTCGACGTCGGTGAAGCCGCCCGCCGTCGGCACCTTCACCACGGTGCTGTCGTCCTGGTGGACATTGGGCAGCGTGCCGACGGTCACCGGCGCATCGTTCGCACCCCTGATGGTGATGGTAAGCGTGGAAACGCTGGTGTCGCCATCACCGTCCGTAATGGTGTAGCTGAACGTTTCGGTCAATGTCTTGCCGACACTCAAGGCGTTGACGGCTGGATTGGCGTCATCCACAACGTAGCTATAGCTGCCGTCGGCATTCAGCGTCAGGTTGCCGTACGCGCCATCCAGCGAGCCGCCCACCGTGCCCGCCGTTGCGCCATGGGCCACGCCCGTGACGGGGCCGGGCGAGGCCGCGCCGTCCGCGCCGATGCGGTCATTGGTAAAGACGTTGCCCGTGGCCGCCACACCACTGTCCTCGGTCACCGAGTTGGAGTCATCGCGGGCCGTGGGCACATCGTCGACGATATTGATCGTCAACGTGCCCGAGCTAGTACTGGCACCGGCATCGGTAATGCCCAGCGCAATCGTCTCCGTATTGCTATCGTCGCCCGGAGTGTTTTGTACGTGGGTCAGTGTGTAGCTGTAGGTCAACGTGCCTTCGGTAGGCACGCCGCCGACTGTTGCGGTGACGTCGAAGCCGGTCAGGGTAATCTCGCCCTGGGGCGTCGTGACGGTGACGAACGTGGCTGGGTCTGCGGGATCCAGGCCGCGCAAATCGGCAAGGCTGATCGTGGTGCCGCCCACGTCGATGCTGACCAGGCCGTCGGGCACATCGACCGCAATGGTGCCGGTGTTGGTCTGGCTATCGTCGTGGTCGGCCAGCCCCGCTTCACGCACCGTGACATGGCCGTCGGCAGTGCCGTTGCCGTCATCGGGTGTAATCGTCGGCGCCCCATCCGTGTGCCCGTTGATCGTGATCGTCAGCGTCGTCGTGGATTGGTCTCCGTCGCCGTCGGTCAGCGTATACGTGTACGTCTCCGTCAGCGTCTCGCCATCCTTCAAGGCATTGACAGTGGTGTTGGCATTGTCCAGCGTATAGCTGTAGCTGCCGTCCGCATGCAGGACCAGCGTGCCATAGTCTCCGGCCAGCGCTGTGGTGTCGGAACCGACCGCATTCACCCCGCCGTCGGCCACGTGAGTCGCACCACCCGTCAGGGCTCCGGCCTGCGCTCCCGTCACCGTCGCACCGTCCGCGCCTAGCGTGTCCGTGCCCGCCAGCGGGCTGCCCGTTCCACTGATCACGTTGCCCGTGACCGTCGCGGTTCCGTCTTCCGTCACCGAATTCACATCGGCCACCGCCGTGGGCGCATCGTCCACGATCTTGATGTTCAGCGTGCGGCTTGCATCCGTACCCGTGCCGACATCCCCGTCACGGTCCTTGGCCTGGATCAGGAAGCTGTCCATCGTATCCGTACTATCGACCGACGGCGCCGTGATCAGCGTGTACGTGTAGTTCACCGTGATCGTGCCGTCCGCCGCCTGGCTGTAGCCATTCAATACCAGCGTGCCGTACTGCGTCGTGATCGTCTTCGCGGTCGTCGACAGCCCTTCCAGATCGGACTGGCGCAGCGTCAGCGTCTGCGCGCCCGTCCCATCGGTATACCCGATGGTCACCGCCTGCGTGCCGTCCACGCCATCCAGCGCCTTGATCGTGAAGCTGGACACCACCGCCAGATCATCCGCGTTCGGCGCCGAGCCATCGCTCAGGCCTCGCTCGAACACCACCTGGTCGGTCTTGTCGCCCGTCACGGGTGTGGTCGGATGATTATCCGGCACCGTCACCGTCACGCCGTCGTCCGCACCGTTGATCGTGATCGTCAGCGTCGTCGTGGACTGATCCCCGTCGCCATCCGTGATCGTGTAGGTGTACGTCTCGGTCAGGTGCTCGCTCGCAGTCAGGTGCTGAACATCCAGGTTGCTGTTGTCCAGCGTGTAGCTGTAGCTGCCGTCCGCGTGCAGGACCAGCGTGCCGTAGTCTCCGGCCAGCGCTGTGGTGTCGGAACCGACCGCGTTCACCCCGCCATCGGCCACGTGAGTCGCACCGCCCGTCAGGGCCCCGAACTGCGCTCCCGTCACCGTCGCACCGTCCGCGCCCAGCGTGTCCGTGCCCGCCAGCGGACTGCCCGTGCCGCTGATCACGTTACCCGTGATCGGCGTGCCCGCGTCCTCCGTCACCGAATTCACATCGGCGACCGCCGTGGGCGCATCGTCCACGATGCGGATCGTCAACGTGCTTGTCGCCTGTGCGCCCGGACTCGTCGTCTTGTCCGTCACCACCAGCGCGAAGCTGTCGGTCGTCTCGCTCGGGCCATCCGAGCTCGTGCCGGTCTGCGCGTCGGTCAGCGTGTATGTATAGCTCAGCGTGCCGCTGGTTGGCGCATTCGCGTCGCCGCCCGAAGTGAAGCCCGTCAGCGTCAACGTGCCCTTGTCGGTCGAGGTAATGACGATGGGATGCGCGCCCAGGTCGTTGAGCTGCGCCACCGTGACAACCGTCGTCCCCACTGTGATGCTCTGTAAGCCGTCCGGCGCGGTCAGGTCTATGGTGCCGTCGGCGCTCTTGGACTGTCCTCCCGGGCCGTCCGTGGTCAGGCCCGACTCGTACACCGTCGCCTCGCCCGTGTCCGTGCTGTTGCCGTCGGCTGGCGTCACCGTCGGCGCCCCATCGGTCTGGCCGTGGATCGTGATCGTCAGCGTAGTGCTGCTGCTGTCGCCGTCGGCGTCCTGGATCGTATAGGTGAAGACTTCCGTCAGGTGCTCACCGTCCTTCAAGGCATTGACCGCCGGGTTCGCATTGTCCAGGCTGTAGCTGTAGCTGCCATCGGCGTTCAGCGTCAACTGGCCGTAACTGCCGCTCACGCCTGTGCCGGCCACACCTGTGCCATCGGTCAGATCAGCGCCTGTATCGCCCTTGGCCACGCCCACCACCGTCGTCGCATCCGCACCCAGCGTATCCGCGCCGGCTCCCGTCGTGATTACATTGCCGCTGGCCGTCGGCGCGCCCGGATCGGTCGAGGTACCCTCAGTTACCGTATTCGTGTCCGCATGCGCTACCGGCACAGTGTCCAATACGTAAATATTCAGATTGCTGCTGCTTGTCTGATTCGCGTAGTCGGTAACCTTGATTTCAAAACTGTCCGAAATGTTGTCATTGGCCGCATTGTGGTTATGAGCTGTATCGGCTTCGGTGTATTTATAGGTAATGACGCCGGTGGCCGCATCGTAATTCGTGACCACCAGGGTGCCGTTGCCCGTAGTATCAATCTCTACCGGCGTCAACGACGTCGCACCGGAAATATCCACACCACCCACAGTCACCGTCTTGACGCCCGCCGTGGCGGTAATCGTCGCCGTACCGGTTACGATGTCTCCCGTCTTTTCGGTGACACTGTTCTGTCCACCGCTGGCTGCGCCGTCCACATCCGCAATTGCGATCCCGAGTGTATCGTCCTTGCCAGTCACGGTAATCGTCAGCGTCGCCGTGTCGGTACCGCCCAAACCATCGGACACGGTATAGGTTATGGAGGTTGTCGCGGACTGGCCGTCCTTCAAGGGCTGAAAGTCCTTGCCCGGATCGAAGGTATAGGTCCCATCCGCCTTCAGAGTGAAGGTACCCCCATTAGATCCCGTAATAGCCGTACCAACATTACCCACCAAGCCGTTGACTTCGCTCACGACGAGAGAAGTGTTGGGGGTATCGACATCGGTGTCGTTGGGCAGGACGCCGTCCGCCCTGTCGCTAACCGTGATGGACGTATCCTCGTCGGTGCTGTTAGTGTCGTCGACAGCTACCGGCGCGTCATTGGTACCCGTAACCGTAATCGTGATGTCCTGCTCTGAGTAAGCGCCATGTTCGTCAGTCACACGCGCCGTAAAGGTATCGGTGACGGAATCGCCAGCCTTGAGGGCCTGCGTGGCGGCTCGGCTGTTGTCCAGCGTGTAAGTCCATTTTCCGGTCGCCGCATCGATGACCAAATCACCGTAGGTGCCCGTCCTGGTGGCGGGAGTGCTGTCGGTATCGATCGACCAGGTTGCGCCGGCTCCGGTATCCACATCATTGGAAGCCAGAGTGCCCGTAGCCGTATCTACATCCGCTACAGCATCTCCGTTGCTGTCGATGCCCGCCTCGGTGACGGAGCCTTCCGCCTGCGCAGCGTCCGAAGTGATGGTGGGACGGTCATTGGTACCCGTGATGGTGATCGTCAGGGTGGCGGCACTGGCGCTCTCCAGGCCCTTGTCGTCCACGACGTAGTAGGTGAACGTATCCTGAGCCGTCTGCCCTTGATACAAGGCTTGGGTAGCGGTTTTGGTATTGTCCAGCGTGTAGGTGTAGGAGCCGTCCTGGTTGATGGTGATTTTGCCGTAGGTGGTGTCGATTTCCATGCCCACGTTGGCGGACGAGCCGTTGACCTGGGAAACCTTCAGGCTCTCTGTCGGCGGCAAATCCACATCCACATCGTTGGTCAGCACATTGCCGGTGGCGCTGCCGGTGCCGGATTCGGCAACGTTGCCGCCATCCTTAACGCCCGACTCCTTGACGGAACCGGCGTCGTCGGCCGGCTGGGGTGCGTCGTTCGTCGCAGTAATGGCGATCTGCCCGGTAATGGCATTGCTGTCCAGCCCCGTCGTCGTACTGCCGTCCGGATTGGCGCCAGCCGTCTTGCCGCTGCCCTGGTCGTTGCGACCGTCGTTGACGACCACACTGAAATTGCGTTCGGTGCGATCACCGTTGACGGTCGGGTTGTCGCTGCTGCTGCGGTAGCTCAAGGCGTTAAGCACGGCATTGACTTGCGCAACAGTCGTCGTAGCGCTGAAGTTGATTGTCAGATCCTTGGCCTGGCCATTGGACGTCGCATCGAGCGTAGCGCCATTGGCTGCCAGAATGGAGGGATCCACGAACAGGATATCGCCTGTAACGTAGCCATCCGTGAATTTGACCGTAACGCTGCCGGCGCCGAAGATGCTGCTGTCCAGGATATCGGCGTTGGCCGCATCATGGGTGGATCCTAAATCCAGATCGGAAATGGACGCGCCGTCCAGCAACCGGGTAGCCGGCACCGACTCGCCCGTACTGGTATCGCCATTCTCCGTCACCGCTATGACCGTGGAGGTGCCCGGGTCGGCCGAGTTCACATTGCCGCCCAATACGGGCGCGTCGTTGCGCGGCGCCACATAGGTGGTCAACACCCCCTTGTCGGACCATGTGGACTCGTTGCCCGAGACGTCGTTGGCCAGATCCAGACTGACACCGGCGGCGTGCGTCTGAGCGGAATCCGCCACCCGGACGTCGAGGCTGGGAGGCGTGCCGGTATAGTTCGCAGACGGCACGAACCGCAGCATGTCGCTGGCTTCCAGCACCACCGCACTGCTGTCGCTGACCGTGCCCACGGCCTGCCAGGATGTTCCGCCATCGGTGCTGTATTCCCAGACGCCCTCCGTGGACGAGTTGGCGGTGTTGCCCACGATCGCCACGCCGCCCAGGGACGTGGAAGCATCAGTGCCGCCGGCAATACCCGCGCCGCCGGCGCCCTGATTATCGGTCGTGTCGCTGTATTGCCCGCCGAACAGGTCGGATACCGTTGCGCCATCGGGGCCTGTGGTGTCTTCGGCCACTGAACCGAGCGCGCTCGAGCCGGTCAGGACAGGACTGTCGTTGAGATTATTGACGGCAATGTCCAGCGTGATCGGGTCAGAGCCGTAGACACTCTTACCGCCCCGCGCACTACCCCCGGACAGATTGACCACCGTATTCGAAACGGGATCGGCCGTCGTGCTGTCGTTATTCGAGCCCGTATCGGTTTCCACCAAGTTCACCGTCAATGTGCTCGGCGTACCGTGAAAATCGTTTGCCGCAACGAAGCGCAGCTGAACATTCTTGTTCAGCACCAGCGCGTTGCTCGCGGTACGGGAACCCACGTCAGTCCAGGTCGTTCCATTGGTCGAATACTGCCAGACACCCTGGGCGGCATTGGGGCTATACCCCACGATGGCAACGCCCCAGAAACCGTCGCCGCTCGTCCCCGCGCCGACATTGGAACCGTCTCCCAGGGCCGAATTATCGACCACATCGCGCGCGTCGCTGAAGTGGCTTGCAAACAATGCGGCGACTGTCGAAGACACCGACGTATTTCCTTCGTCCACCGAACCGAAGTCGACAGCGCTTCCGCCGGTCACGACCGGCGCATCATTGACCGGAGCAACCGTAACCGTATAAACGCGGGTCGTGACCAGCACGTTGCTGGAGCCGTCCGCATAATCGAAATCACCGGGGTTTGCATCGGGGTTGTTCGTATCGCCCGGCAAGGAAGCAGGGCGGCCGCCGCTGTTGCCGCCATCGTTGACCACCAGGGTTACCTCGAACGAACCGTTCCAATCCGTACGTTCGGCCGTTCCCGCGACATCCGGCAACTGCACCGTCATGGAATTGACGTGCGCGTTGATCTCGGCCAGGGTGCCTGTGATGGTGACACTGGTGGAAGTACTGCTGTCGATAACCGCCCCACTGCCTTGCGACGCGAATGTGAAGCCCGCCGGCAGGCTGATGGTCACGGTCAAATCGCCGTCCAGCGCGTCCGAATCCGTAATGACGATTCCGCTGAGCGCGTACGTGCCGCTGCCCTCGTTCACGGAAGGATCCGTTACCTTGATCTCGGCTGGGTCGTTGACATCGGTTGGAAACAGATCGCGCGTCGCGGAGCTTACGTTGTCTCCCAAACCGCCCGGAATGGCCTGATAGGGATCAATGGCAGTGGTCGGAACAGCCTGGGTGCCCCCGGCAGGGTTATCGTTTTCTCCACCATTGGCGCTGGTACCGACCAGATCGCCGCTAGCATCGCGCACACGGTCGTCGGCAATGATCTCCAGGCGGTAAGTAGCGTCCTTATTAGCCAGGGCGCCGTTAATAGACACCGTCAATTTGGCGAGGAATTCATTCACGTCATTCAACGTTCCGCGAATGACCAGCGCCTTGCCAGCGCCGTTATAGGTCGCATCTTTTATGGCGCCCGAACCTGCCTCGTTGGAATCCAGCACAACCCCGGCATAGTCGCCCGAAGCCACAGGTTCCCAACTACCATCTGCCTGCTGCAGCAGGCGCACCGTCACCTGGATGAAATCCGTTTCACCTGTTGCCGGAGTACCGCCATCACCATCACCGCCGATATCCTTGTCGGACACCGAAATACCGTGTATTTCCACGGCATCCGTTCCATTCACGACCACGATGTCCGATCCCGCGTCAACGGTTGGAGCATCGTTGACCGGTTTGATGGTCAACGCAACGGTAATATCCGGCGGATTGTTCGGCTGGCTGCCACTCCCGGTGTCATCGCCTATAGCCGAACCGGCATCGTCGAATTTAACCGTCAATGTCACGTCGCCATCGGTGCCCGCGCCATTGTAGTCATGGTTTCCATCTGTTGGGCTTTGGTACTTCAAGCCATTGGTCGGATCGTTCAGAAGGTCCTGGATGGCCTGGGCCGTACCTGTAAGCGTTATCGTGCCCGTTCCGCTGCCGCTGCCTACGACTCCGGCGCCGCTGCCTATGATCAGGGTGCCGTTGGGTACGCTGAGGGTAACCTTGACCGTCGTGCCGAATGCCGCCGACTCCGCGTCGGACACGACGAAATCACCGCCGATGAAAGTAGCCTGATCCTCGACGACGTCCTTGGTTGCCGGGCCGGTGAAAACGGCTGGGTCATTGACCACCGATGCCCAGATAATCACCGACTGCGCGCCGATATTGGGATCGTTGGCCGCGACGGCTTCGGAGTACCAATCATGCTCGGTCGCCGGTATCACCGTCGGTTCCCCGGGACCAGGCGACGCTTGGTTCAGGGGGCCGCCGTTGGCCTCGGGCTGAACCCCCGAAGTGCCGGAGTCGGTATCGATCAAGTCGCCCGAGGCCAGATCGCGCACGCGGTCGTCGGCAATCACCTGCACCTGATAGATGGCATCGTGATCATTGCCGAAGGTAACGGTCAAACCCTCCAGCGCGTCATTGATCTGCTGCTGTGTGCCGCGCAAGGTCAGGAAATCGTGATTTCCGCCATGGTCTGTGTCTACCGTGGCGCCGCTTGCGCTGTCATAGCCGATGATAACGTCGCTATATTCGCCATAGTCAAATGCATCGCCGTTCTTATCCAGCAAGCGCACCGTGACTTGCACGAAATCGGTCTCGACGCCGGTAAGCACACTGTCCAGGTCGACGTCGTGGATGCTGAATCCGGGCACTGGATTGTGCTCGGACGATGTGCTGTCGATAATGACGGGGCCGGCGGGGCCAGTGACGACAGGGGCATCATTGGTGGGTTTGACATAAATCCAGAACTGGTTGCCCGCCTGCTCTTTGTCACCGTCGGCTACGGTAAACGTGAAACTGTCATCGGGCGAGTTCGGGTAGCCTGCGCTGGCGGGCTCGGTGCCGTCGTTGATGTAGTAGATGTGCCCCTCGTTGACATCCTTCTGCGAGAACGATGCGCCTACCCCGATAGTGGTGAAATTTATTCCATCGGTCGAATAGGCCAGGCGGCCACTGGCGGGCGCCGCCGTAACACGGTACTGAACCTGCTCGGACGTGGAGTCGGGGTCATAGGCCAGCAGCATGTCCGAAGTAATCTGCTTGAAGCCGCCTTCCTCGACCACGGTCAACGGCTCATTGACCGATCCCTTGTCAGGATCGCCGTCAGGGCCTATTGCATTGGGCGAAGTACCCGAAGGATCGCCTTGCGTCGGATCCTTGGCGATCTGCGGGCTGTCGTTTACCGCCGTGATGGTGATTCCGACCGTGCCGTCGGCGCTGTGCACGCCGCGATTGTCGACGGCATAGACCTTGAAGCTGTCGCTGCTGCTCTCGCTGCTGTCGTGGATGTAGCGCAGGCCGGTCGTGCCGGCGCTGGAGGTCAACAGGCTGGCGTCCAGCAGAAGGCTGTTCAGATCCGCCGACGTGATGGCCGTCCAGACGCCGTCCTTCAAATATTCCAGCGTGCCGTGCTGGGGCAGCGCGGCGATGCTGAACTGCAGGGGGTCGCTGCCGCCGGCGCCATTGTTGATCGCGAAATTCAGGTCGGCGCCATCGACCGGAAGGGTTCCGTTGAACGTGCCGTCTTCATAAGTGGAGCCACTATCGGCGTCATCGGGATCGGAAAACGACAGCATGTCGGTGGTCACGGCCACCGTGCCGCCTTCGGCGATGACCGTGTCGGACGAGCCGTGGGCGTCGGGCGCATCATTGACGGGGGTGACGTAGAACGTGAAATTGATGTCGTTGGTGGACAGCGCCGCGTCGCTCTGCGCGCCCCCGGCCGCCACCCGCAAGGTGACGGTGGATTCGAAATGCTCGCTGCCGTCGTGCTGATAGGTAATGCGGCCGTTATTCAGATCGTCTTGCGTGAAGGTGCTGTAGACGCTCATGGCTACGCCGTTCTTCAGCAACTGCCCGCTCCAGCCGCTGGCGAACCCCTCGACGGTGTACACCACCTGTGTGGGCGGTATGCCGTCGACGGTGTAATTCAGCATGATGGGGTTGGAGCCGCCGCTGCCGTCGTCGCCCCACAGGGTGATGCTGCCGCCCTCGATCAATGTTCCGATGGGAACACCGCCCGGGTTCGGGTCATCGCCGGCGTGTTCGGTCGTAACCGTCGTGCTCGGCGCCGGCGTCGAAGAATGATCGGGGTTCGCCGGACCGGTATAGTCGGGCGTCTCGCTTTGCACCAGATTCACGTTGAAGGCGAAGGTGGTCAGCGCCGCATCGGCCCCCGCAGCGTCATAAACCCCGCCAGGGCGGGTATAGCTGGTGCCGTCGGCGTTCCAGTGCAGGGCAAGCGCATTGTCCTGCACCTGGAAAAGGAAGGTGTCCGTCGGGCTTGCATCGGTACGCAAAGCGGTTTGCAGATACTGCACACGGCCGGCGCGCACATCGGCCATGGTGAAGGTGGCGCCCGCTTGCAGAACGCCGTCGTTCAACAGCAACAGCCCGGACCCCGGCACCTGGGTGACGACGAAGGTGAGCTGCGCGTCGGTGGAGTCGACGTCTTGCGCCTGCAGCATGTCTGGTGTCAGGGTGACGCGATAGTCGTCGGCGGTGCCCGCCGAATGATCGGCGCCATTGGCATCGACCGTGGCTTCCCGGGTGCTGGCGTTCACAAAAGTGGGGTCGTCGTCGACGGGGCGCACCGTGATGTTGACGGTGCCATCGACAGACTTGACGGCGGAAGCGCCGGCGCCGCCGCCACCGTCGGTAACGCGTATGCCGAAGCTGTCGTTGGGAGGAAGGCCGGCCACGTCGATGCCGTCGTTGGCGTAGGTAAGGCCGCTGCGAGCGGCATAATCGATGACGAAACCGCTGTCGATATCGGCCTGGGTAAGATCGCGATCGATGGTCTGGGTCGTGCCGCCTATGGTTGCCTGGCCCGTGTAATGCAAGGTGCCATGCGTGGTAAGCGCGGTAATGGTGACTTGCAGCACGGCGTCGCCCGGGTCGCCGCCGCCATTGGCATCGATGAAATCACCCACCACTGACAGCGGGCTGCCGCCGTCCTGCGCATTGCGGGGCTGGCCTTCGAACACGGAGCCGCTGCTGCCCGCAATGACCGGCGCCTGGTTCACGGGCGTGACGTTCAGGGTAACGGTCTTGGTCGCCGAATCTGCCTGGGGCGTTGCACCGTCGTTGACCGACACGGTGAAGGCGTCCGCCGTATTCTGATCAGCCCCGGAGGCCGTATGCACGTACACCAGCTTGTTGCCCAGGACATCGGCCTGGGTAAAAATGGAGCCCACCCCCAGGCGCGCGCCATTCAAGGTCAGATACCCATAGTCGGGCGCATCCGTCAGGCGGTAGACAATTTGCGAGGCGTTTTGCGTGCCCTTGCTGACTTCGGGATCGATGATATGCAGCGCCGCGCTGTCGGAGGAGGCTCCGGTAAGGCCGGTGATCGTGGTGCCGCCGACTTCACTGACGTCTTGCTGTCCGTCCCCCGCGCCCGTGCTGAAAACCGTCGGGTCGTTAGAGGGAGTTACCGTAAGCTGTATGGTCTTGGCGCTGGAGACGCTGGTATCCGCATCGGTAACCGTCACGGTAAGGCCGGTTGTGGCGGCGGTATTTCCCAGCTCGGTATCCGCCGCCGAGAACTTCAATTGGTTCACCCAGACAGTGGCGTCGGCGGCGGTTCCGGTAAATGTGTAGCCGTTGCCCAGGGCGGTGCCATGGCCGCCGACGTCGGACAATGTCCCCGCAGCGGTATTGGACAGCGTCACCTGTACGGTGACCTGATCGGTCTGGCCGGTGCCGACGCTGTTGTCGGCAATCGCCCACCCCGTCAAGGTCAGTTGGGAGTCGGCCGCACCATTCTGGTTCAGCACGCTGGGCTCCACCACCGTGGAATCCTTCATGGTGCCGGTAACCGAGGGCGCCTCCAGCAAGCCGGCAAACGCAGTGGCTTGCAACACGGTGGCGTCGATTTGCCCGAACTGGTATTCCAGCACCCAGTCACCGCCTTGGTCGGCGGCGCCGGTGGCGTCGGTGGACGCCGCCACGTCGGCGCCCGTGGCCTGGGCCAGCGCCTGCACGAACTGCGCTCCCGCAGCGCCCTCGCCGATGTCGCAGCCGTACAGCAGAATGTCGCCATCGGCGGTCAGGTGTTCGCCTATGGTGGCAAGCTGCGTGGAATAGCCCTGCAAGGAAGTCAGGTCAATGCTGCGTCCGCCGATCTGCAGGCTGCCGTCGGCGCCGTGCGACACGATGTGTATGGCGTCGACCTTGCCGTCGTGGCTCATGGCCTCGGCGATCTGGTCGATGGGGTCGCGCGCCGGATCCAGCAGTACGACCTGCACATTGGGTCGCACTTGGGCCACGATGTTCTGCCAGCCCTGCACGGTGGTGTCGACGAACAGCAACTCGGTGGTTTTCGCTTCCCCGTGCGGCTGGGCATCGCGGCCCGGCTCGGCGATGGTGCGCGCCGGCGCCTGGTCCGTGCTTCCCTCGTGATCGGCATGGGTGACGTGTTGTTGCTGGCCGGCAACTTTGTCGGCGACCACGGCGGCGGCTCCGTCGTACAGGGTACGGGGCTCCAGGGCCAGCAGCGTGCGGCGCGGCGCAAATATCTGCGCCGGCTGGCTGGAAGAATTCGAACGGGTACGGGGAAAGCGGATGAGCGTCATCTGTGTTCTGCCTGCGCGACGGTCAACACGCGCGGGCACGTGCGCGAAACGCGCGCGTGCGGAATGCGCCTGCACCGGGAAATCATTGCGGGAGGATTGCGTAGTCTTTTGTAAAAATTACGATGGAATGTAGCGCCCGCGGATGAAACTGAATTTTTCGCAAGTGACAAATAGTTTTGATGAAGCGCCGAAATCTTCGAATTGATGGTCAAGAATTGTCAATATGCAAAATAGGTCATGGTATTCAGACCCATGTTCTGCTAAAGCTCTGCCCTCGATCGCCCGGCAGCCCAAAGGCAGTGGCGTTACAAGTTACAAATGAGAAGAATGCAATTGTCAGCAATTGCAAAGAGAATCCGAAAGGTACGTCAACTGTCGTGAATGGTCGAAGTGAATCCGCCCGGAGCGTCCCCGCGACGATAGTCGGATGGAGACACTCCGGTATGCTCGCGGAACGCCGTAGAGAAATTGGCTGCACTGGTAAAGCCAACCTCTTCGGATATGGCGACCATGCTCAGCGAGGTTTCAGTCAGCAGACGCTGAGCCGTCCGCATCCGCTGGTTCCGTAAATACTGGAACACCGTCATGTTCAAGCATCGCCGGAATGCCCGGGAAAGGCGTTTTTCGCTTACGCCCAGCCGCTCCGCCAGTTCGTCCAGGCGCGGGGTTTGAGATAAATTGGCCAGCAACTGGCTTTGGGCGGCCCGCACCAGCACCTCTTCCTCGTTAAGATGTTCGGCCGACAAGCAAGCATCGTCGAGAAGATCTTTGGCCGTCAGGCCCAGGTGTATGCGAATCCGCGCTATGACTTCTTCGGACTCGAAGGGTTTAAGTATGTAATCGACGCCGCCATCACGCAGTCCGATCAGGCGCTCGCTGAGGTCGTCGGCGGCGCTGAGGAACACAACGGGAATCCCGGCGGTAGCAGGATTGGCCTTGAGCCTGCGGCACAGGGCGAACCCATCCAGGCGCGGCATGCGCACGTCCAGCAGGATGAGGTCGGGCTGGCTGGCGAGCGCCCTGTCGTACCCTTGCAGGCCGTCAAAGGCCACGCTCAGCCGGAAATCCGAGCTGCGCAGCGTTTCGATGAGCAAACGCAACTGATCCGGATTGTCTTCGACGATGAGAATGTGCGGCGACGGTGACACAGCTTCAGAAAAAAACATTCAACCAGCAAAAGTCCTGTCCAGGGTTGCGCAAAAACGCTTACCACAGCCAAAGTGGCTTAGGTGAAGAAGGTAGAAAGCATGCGTGAAAATATGTTATCGATCGATACGATCTCATAATATACCAAGTGCTTTTTCTTACTACAAGATAAAACAAGCCAACCACAAAACGCAAAACGCACATTCTCCAACACTGACCGATAAAGCAGTTGCCTGGCGCCAGACACAGCCACCCTGACCTTTCCCAAACGGACAAAGCATTTTGCTGAAGCGGACTTACGGTTTTTCAAGCTTATTCGTAGGTACCATTGGCTCCCCTGCTTCGCTCGCGAACCAGCCGTAGCGCTTCCGTCGCTGAACCCAGCTTCAGAAAGAGATGCTCCTCCGATTACTTTGTCTACTTGTTGCACTCTGGGCAACCACGGCGCACGCCGAAGCTGTAAATGTCCCGGATCGGATCGACTGGTCGGCCTCCGTTGATAAAGCGGCAAGCGTGTTCGAAGACCCATCGGGACGCCTCACAATCCAGCAAGTCGCCGCATTGCCTTCAGGGCCCGGCGGGTTCGTGCCCGCCGGCACTCAGCAGCCAGGCCTGACTCGTTCGGCCATCTGGCTACGGCTGGATCTGGCCAACACGAGCCCTTCGCCACGGTCTCTCCGACTGGTACTGGGGCCCCATGGTTTCTTGCACCAAAGCGCCTATATGGAGGACGGGGATCACTGGACGTCTCTGGATGCGGGAAGCGCCGCAACCCCTCTCCAGGTTTCGCGTCAGCCATCGGCCAGGTTCGTTCTGCAGCCCCATAGCCATGCACGCATTTTCGTCAGAATGCAAAGCCCGGCGCTCATGCAGATCAATCCGACGCTTTACACCGACTACGCTTACCAGCAGTCGGAAAGCCATAGTATCTTGTGGAGCGGCCTTTTCTTCGGCGGCCTGCTGGCCTTCGGCTGGGGCGCGCTGATTATCGCCCTGCTGGCCAGGAATCTTTCGTTCTCGTTGTTGGGCATAGAGTGCCTGCTCGTCCTGCTGCACGAAGCCTCGCAGCAAGGCTATGCAAAAATCCACCTCTGGCCGCAAAACCCCGCCTGGGACTTGATAAGCAGTTTTTTCTTCGGCCATATTGCATTTACTGTGCTCATCCTGTTTGCGCTGCACGTCGCCAAGGCCGAACGGCTGATCCTGCCCAAGCGCCCGTTGCTGGCCATGGCATGCATGGAGATGCTGCTGGCGTTCGGGGTGTTCTTCGTCGACCTGTACATACTGAACAAAATCGCGGTATATACACTACCGCTAACCGCCGCCACCATCATGGTCGGCGCCATCTATCTGATCAGGCAAAAGGCCCCCAGCCGCAAACTCATCCTGCTGCAAACCGTCTTCACCTTCCTGGTATTCGTGCTGCATGCGCTTGAAAGCCTGGCCCATCCGCATTTCTTCCATATCACCGAAAGCATCGACCCGGTAGTGTGCAGTTCCGTCCTGTCGCTGGCGGGATTGCTCATCAACCTGGCGATCGTCGCGGTATGGATCCACCATATCGCCAGGCAGCGCAGAGTGGCTACCGACAAGCTCCTCGCCTGGCAGGAACAAGAACAGCAAAAGCTGCAGGAGGAAGTCGCCAGGCAAACCGCGGCCTTGCACCAGGCCGTTGAATACGCTGACCAGAGAAACCGCCAGAAAACTGAAATCCTGGGCTACATCGGACACGACCTGCGCACTCCGCTGGCAACCATCAGCGGGTATGTGAAATTGCTTAAAGGCAGCAACCGAGCCTACGATGCGTCGTATGTCCTGGCCATAGAACGCAGCATCAATTATCAGATGACCCTGATCGACGAACTGCTCAACTATGCAAAGACCGAACTGCATCCACCCACGCTCTCGCCCGCGCCGGTCTATACGCGCACGCTGCTGGACGACATCGCCTACCATGCCCAAGGCCTGGCCCTGCTCAACAACAATCAGGTCCAGTTCAATATATCCTGCGCCTTGCCCGAACTGATCCTGCTGGACGGCCGCCGCCTGCAACAGGTTTTGTTCAATCTTTTGGGCAATGCCGCCAAGTTCACCAAGGATGGCTTTATTTGCCTGGACATCCAGGCCGCCCAGACAGGCGTCGACTGGCATGTCCGGTTCGCCGTCATCGACTCCGGCGTCGGCATTGCCGCGGATGAACAGGCAACGGTTTTCAAGCCTTTCCAGCAACTGCACCCTCAAGACGAGGGCATGGGCCTGGGCCTGTTCATTTCGCGGAACATCGTGCGAGGCATGGGCAGCGACCTGCATCTTTACAGCACGCCCGAGCACGGCAGCATATTCAGCTTCCATTTGAATATCCGGAGCTTGAACGACAAAATCGTCGTCTGGAATCCGCCCGACCCGCTTCCATCGCGTGAGCACGCCGCCGTTCAAGAGCAAGGCGAGCAAACCAGCGCACGCAGCACCCCTTCACCGGAGCTGCCCGAACAAGACCGGATGGCGCTGGCGCTCATGGCCCGCAGCGGCCACATTACCGATATCGAGAATTGGCTCGAGAAAATGTCCGGACTATACCCGTCCTACGCCAATCTGTTCGACAAGATCAAGGCGGCGCTATATGCATTGGATCTGGAAAAAGTGGAAAGCCTGGCGTTCGAGCAAGACTGAGCCGACCTCATCTGCGAAACGCCAACCTGCCAAGCGCCGTTGAACACACAAGACAGCGGAGCCCCCGGTTGGTCAGGCCGCCTCCCCGTCCGCCCGCCACACGCAGGGCTTGCCCACGGCTTTATCAAGATCGTCCAGGTATTGTTCGTGGGCCTGGGCCTCGTCGGGCGACGCCGCGACCACGCGCAACCGCGAAACATCGAAAGCTTCCAGGCTCGAACCCTGGCTGACGTTCGAAACCGGGTCGTCGAAATCCATGATCAGGGCGTCCTGCCCGCGCGTCATGGCCAGCCACACCTCGGCCAGCAGCTCCGAGTCGAGCAAAGCGCCGTGCAAGGTACGGTGCGCGTTGGAGATGCCGTAGCGCTCGCACAAGGCATCCAGCGAGTTGCGCTTGCCGGGGTGCAGTTCACGGGCGAACAGCAGCGAGTCGGTGATCTTGCCGCACAAGGAGCCGAACAGCGGCTTGCCGGCGCGAGCGAGTTCCGCATCCAGGAATTTTTTGTCGAATGCCGCGTTGTGGATGATGACTTCCGCGCCCTGCACGTATTCGATGATTTCGTCGGCCACCTCCGGGAAGCGAGGATGGCCCGCCAGGAAATCGGTGGTCAGGCCATGAACAGCCAGCGCCTCGGGGTCGCTGTCGCGATCGGGGTTCAGATACAAATGCAGGTGCCTGCCCGTCAGCGTGCGATTGATCATTTCAACGCAGGCCACTTCGACAATACGGTGTCCTTGGGAGGGGTCCAGGCCCGTGGTTTCGGTATCGAGAATAATTTGACGCATGTAATTCCTGTAAAGCGGCGGCAACCTGGAACGGAGCGCCGCCGATAAACGCGGTGGTGGCCTCATTCGGCCCGCCGACACAGCCAAAAGATGCCAAATGGAGCCTCCGGCTACTCCAGCGACTTGGGTCTGCCCTTGCCTGCAATCAAAGTATAAGCCACCGGCACCACGAACAGGGTAAGCAGGGTGCCGAAGCTCAAGCCACCCACCAGCACCCAGCCTATCTGCTGGCGCGACTCGGCCCCGGCGCCCGCGGCAAAAGCCAGCGGCAACGTGCCCAGCACCATGGCTCCCGTCGTCATGAGAATGGGCCGCAAGCGCAATACGCAGGCTTGAACCACGGCCTCCCGCATTTCCCGACCCTCGGACCGAAGCTGCGTGGCGAACTCAACAATGAGGATGCCGTGCTTGGTGATAAGGCCCACCAGGGTGATCAGGCCGATCTGGCTGTAAATGGACAAGGTGCCGCCCGACAGCCACAGCGCCAGCAAGGCGCCGGTCATGGACAAAGGCACGGAAAGCATGATGATGAGCGGATTGCGCCAGCTTTCGAACTGGGCAGCCAGGACCAGGTAGATAAAGGCCAGCGCCATGACGAAGACCAGGTAGATGCCGCCCGATGAGTCGCGGAACTCGCGCGACTGGCCGTCCAGGTCGGTTTGCACCGTGTGCGGCAACACCTCGCGCGCCACGGTTTCCATATGCTGCAGCACTTCGCCCAGGGCATAGCCCGGCGCCACCGAGGCCTTGACCTTCACCGCCCGCAGGCGGTTGAAGTGGTTCAGCGACTGCGGTGAAACGCTTTCCTCCACGGCCAGGAAATTGGACAGCTGCACCATGGCGCCGTTGCGGGTACGCACGTAGATATCGTTGATGTCGGCCGGATCGGAGCGGTCCCGCTTCTTGACCTGGACGATGACGTCGTACTGTTCGCCGCTGTCGCGAAACCGCGTTACCTGGCGGCCGCCCAGCATGGACTCGAGCGTGCGTCCCACCGTTCCCACATCCACGCCCACGTCGGCCAGCTTGTCGCGGTTTACCGCCACCTTCAGCTCGGGCGTATTGAGGCGCAGGTCGGTGTCCACATTCTGCAGGCCCGGGTAATCGCGCAGCTTGTCCAGAAACCGGTTGACCAGTTTGTCGATTTCCGGGTAGGAAGACTGGCTCATGATGACGAACTCGATGGGCTTGGAGGTGGAGCGCTGGCCCAGCGAGGGCGGATTCGTCGGGAAGGCCCGCACGCCCGGCAGGGCGGAGAATTTGGACTGCAGTTCGCGGGCAATGCTTTGCTGCGAGCGGTCGCGCTGGTCCCAGGGCTTGAGACGCAGAATGGCAAAGCCCTCGGTCACGGTGGGAAAACCCACGATGGACTGGTTGCCCATGGCTTCGGGGATTTGCGCGTAGTAGCCTTCGATGGTCTTGACGCTGCGCACGGTGTAGTCCAGCGTTGCGCCGTCGGGCGCGCTGACCACCCCGAACACCACACCCCGGTCTTCCAGCGGAGCAAGCTCGCTTTTTACTATCTTGAACAGCACGACGCTGCCCAGCGCCACCGCCAGCCCCACGCCCAGCACCAGCGCGCGCCGGCCCAGCGCCCACAGCAAGGCTTTTTGGTACGCCCGCGTCATGCTTTCCAGCATGTTCTCAATATAGGTGTACAGGCGGCCATGCCCGGACTGGTGCCGCAGCATGGTGGAACACATCATGGGGGTAAGTGTCAGGGCGATGAAGCCCGACACCAGCACCGTCGCCGCCAGCGTCAGGGCGAACTCGATGAACAGCCGGCCCGTGCGGCCTGTCGCAAAAGCCAGCGGTGCGTACACGGCCACCAGGGTCAATGTCATGGCGATCACCGCAAAGCCGATTTCCCTGGCCCCCAGGAAGGCCGCCTCGAGCCGCGTCTTGCCCTCTTCCAGATGGCGAAAAATGTTTTCCAGCACGACGATGGCATCGTCCACCACCAAGCCGATGGCCAGCACCATGGCCAAAAGGGTAAGCGTGTTGACCGAGAACCCGAAGAAATACATGATGCCGAACGCGCCGATCAGCGATACGGGAATCGTGACGATGGGAATCAGGCTGGCGCGCATATTGCGCAGAAAAAAGAAGATCACCAGCACCACCAACACAATGGCTTCGCCAATGGTGTGATACACCGACTTGATCGACTCCAGGATGAAGATCGAGCTGTCGTAGGCAACGCTGAGCTTCATGCCCGGCGGCAGCGTCTCGTTGATAAGTTCCGTTTCGGCGGCCACCGCCTTGGAAAGATCCAGCGGATTGGCGGTGGACTGCTTGGTAATGCCTATGTTCAGGCCTTCGTGTCCGTTGAAGCGCGACAGCACGCGCTCTTCGGCGGGGTCTATCCGCACGTCGGCCACGTCGCCCAGGCGCACCGAATAATTCTTCACGTTCGCCACGATGACGTTGCGGAACTGCTCGATGGTTTGCAGGTCGGTGGACGACACCACCGAGAACTCGCGGTCGGAAGACTCGATGCGGCCGGCCGGGATCAGCACGTTCTGCTGCCCAAGCGCGGTTTCCACATCCTGCACCGTCAGGCTGTAGGCGGCCAGTTTGCCCCTGTCCACATAGATGCGCATGGAAGGCTGGCGCTCGCCGTAGATGCGCACCTCCGCCGCGCCCGGCAGCACCGACAGGCGGGTCTTGACGTAGCGATTGATGTAGTCGGAAAGCTCCAGCGTGCTGAGGTTGCCGGGCTCGACCGCCATGAAGATGACCGGGGTGGAATCGGCCTCGACCTTGCTGATGATGGGTTCATCGATTTCATCCGGCAGGTAGCGCCGCGCCCGCGACACCTTGTCGCGCACGTCGGCCGCCGCGGCATCCGGGTCGCGCGACAGATTGAACTTGATGGTAATGGAACTGCGTTCGGTGCGGCTGCCCGAGGTCATGACATCCACGCCCTCGATGCCGGCCAGTTGGTCTTCCAGAGGCTTGGTGACCTGCGATTCGACCACCTCGGGCGAGGCCCCCTTGTAGGTGGTGATTACCGACACCACCGGCTCGTCGATGGCTGGGTACTCGCGCACCGTCAGCCTCTGGTACGAAATAAGCCCCACCAGCACAATGAGCAGGGACAGCACCGAGGCGAACACCGGGCGCTTGATGCAGACTTCGGAAAGTATCATGGAAGCGATCCCGGCTCAGGAACCGGCCGCCGCGGCGGCCGGCGCAACGCGCACCGCCGCGCCGTCGCTGATTTTCTGCACGCCCGCCACCACCACCTGGTCGCCTTCGGCCAGGCCTTCCAGCACCTCGACCTTGCCGTCGCGGCGCAGTCCGATTCGCACCTGCCTGCGCTCGACCCGGCCCTGATCGACCCGATACACATAGCGGGCTTCTTCCGACGGCACCAGCGCCGCCTCGGGAACGACCAGCGCCTTGTCGTCGGCAAATTGCAATTGCACCCGGGCGAACAAGCCCGGACGCAAGGCATCGTCGGCGTTGGGCACATCGGCCCTCAGCAAAATGGAACGCCCGCCCACGTCGACCAGAGGGTTGATGGCGCCGACCTTGCCCTCGCGCTCGACACCCGGCATGGCGTCGAAGCGCAGCGTCAGCTTCTGGCCCGTCTGGATCTGGCCCAGATAATGCTCGGGAATCCGGAAATCGACCTGCAGGGGGTCGATGGACTCAATGGGCACCAGGTCGGCGCCGGGACTTACATAGTCGCCCACCGATACCTGCCGCAAGCCGATCAGGCCGTCGAACGGCGCCACGATGACGGTCTTGCCGAGTTGCGCGCTGGCCAGCGCCACCGCCGCCTGCTGCACCTTGAGCTGGCTGGCGGCCTCGTCGCGCGCCTGCTTGCTGATGAACCCCTGGGCGCTGAGCTCTTGCGCCCGCCGGTGCTGGCTGGCAGCCAGGTTCAGATTGGCTTGCGCCTGCTGCAGCTGCGCCGTGGCAACGCTATCGTCCAGACGCACCAACACTTGGCCCTTGGCAACCCTGCCGCCTTCCTTGAAATTGATTTCGTCGATGCGGCCGGTAATTTCGGGGCGCAACACGACGGAGTTTTGCGAGCGCAGCGTGCCCACAGCCGAAACGCCGCGAGGCAGCGATACGGATTCGACCCTGGCAACCTCGACAGTGGCGGCCGAATGCGCCGCCTGGCCGCCGGCGGCCGGCGCGGCCTTGGCCGCAGCCGGAGCCTGGCCCGCCTTGCCCCCCTGCAATACGCGCACACCCGCCGAGCCCAACACCACGCCCAGCACCAAGACTCCCGCAAGTCCCGCTGCATTTATTTTCATGAAATCAATAGCTTGTTATGGGTTTATTTATAGTGGAAAAAACCTGTTATGTTTCGCCCGCGCAAAACGCAACAAGCCATTTCCATCAAGCGTAGATAGTAGCGTATGTCGGGGGATTTTTGCCGCCGGGCCGCCCCAAGGCAAAAGGCACCCCCGCGGGGGGCAGCAAGCGGGCGCTAGCCCGCGCAGCGTGGGGGCCATTTTTTGCCGCCGGGCCGCCCCAAGGCAAAAAAGCCCCCTCGGGGGGCAGCAAGCCGCACAGCGGCGCAGCGTGGGGGCTTTTTATGTCGGTCAGGTTTCGGAAGTCGCCTTGCGGCCTTGCGCCACTTCGACCCCCTGGTTGGCCAGCGCGTCGGCGCGCTCGTTGCCGGGATCGCCGGCATGCCCTTTTACCCACTGCCAGCTTAAATCGTGCTTTTCCACCAGTTCGTCCAGCATCTGCCACAGATCAGCGTTCTTCACCGGCTTTTTGTCCGCCGTGCGCCAGCCGCGCCGCTTCCAGTTGGCGATCCATTCGGTCATGCCCTTTTGCACGTACTGGGAATCGGTATGGATGACCACCGTGCAGCGGCGCTTCAAGGCGGCAAGCGCCTGGATGACCGCCATCAGCTCCATGCGGTTGTTCGTGGTATTGGGCTCGCCGCCGCACAGGGTTTTCTCGTGGGAGCCCTGCTTGAGCAGCGCCCCCCACCCCCCCCAGCCCGGATTGCCCTTGCAGGCGCCATCGGTCCAGATATCCACAACATGTTCACGACTCATTATTTTCCTTGCGGCTCCGCCCGCTTCCATTCCGCCGCCGGCCTGCCCCGCGGCGCGCTGTTTAACTTAACTTGACTTGCGCGTTGCCGCGGCCCGCCGCCCCGGCGGACGGCCTGGCTGGCCCGCCTGCCTAGATACCCGAATGCCTGCCGGTGACCACCGTACGCCTTCTGACGTGCTTCTTTACATGCTTCCATTCGGGGCCCACCAGCCGTATGCACGCCACGCGCTTGATGGCCGACACCACATAGACCGAGCCGCATATGGGCCACCAGCGGTCGCCCGCCGGCTCCATGAACGCCCAACGCTGCAGCCACTTCTCGGTCTCGCAGGGAGGGGCATAGCAGCCGAAGTGCCCCCGGTCGACCTCGAACGACAGTAGTTTGAACCAGTCTTTCAGGCGGCCCAGGGAAACCTGCAGGTGGGCGGGAATGGGCATGATGGGATCCAGGCCCGGTATGCGCTCGTGCAGCCCCCACAGGCTCCAGGGATTGAAGCCCGAAATCACCACCCGGCCCTCGGGCACCAGGACCCGCTCGGCCTCGCGCAAAACCTGGTGCGGGCTATTGGAACACTCCAGAACATGGGGTAATATCAGCAAGTCGATGCTCTGGCCATCGAAGGGCAGGTTTTCCGGGTCGGCATAAAGCGCGACGCCGGGTTGCGCGCAACCCGCATCGCCATACGAATGAGTACGGCCCTTGTACGGAATCCTGTTTGCTTGCAGCAAGTCCCAGCCGGGCAGGCCAACCTGCATGGCATGGTACCCGAACGCATTGGCCACCATCCCGTTTATTTTTTCCTGTTCCCATTGCTTGACGTACTGGCCGGCGGGCGTGCTCAACCATTCGGCAAGTTCCACGATAAGCGGCTGGCCCAACGATTCAGACACATGAGCTCCTTGCAATATGGTTGGCAAACATGATTAACCCAGACTCTAGCCGCACCCAGCTTATCCCGGTTCCCGCTTTTTCCGACAACTATATATGGTTGCTGTGCAAAGGCGGGCATGCGGTGGTGGTCGACCCGGGGGCGTCCGAGCCCATCGAAAAGCTGCTCGGGCAATACCATTTAACCCTCGATGCCATTTTACTAACCCACCATCATCCCGACCACGTCGGCGGCGTCAAGGCCCTGAAGGCGCTGACCAACGCCAAGGTCTACGGCCCGCTGGGCGAAACCCTGCCGGTATGCGACGAAGGCCTCAAGGAAGACGACAATATCACACTTGAGAACCTCGGCCTAACCCTGTCCATCCTGGACATCCCTGGCCATACCGCCGGCCACATCGCCTATTTCGGCTACCTGGACACCGGCAAGCCCGTGGTGTTCTGTGGTGATACACTGTTTGCCGCAGGCTGCGGACGCCTTTTCGAAGGCACCCCCGCCCAAATGGTCAATTCCCTGGCAAAACTCAAAGTTTTGCCGCTGGAAACCCTGGTGTGCTGCGCGCACGAGTACACATTGGCCAATTTGCGCTGGGCGCTGCAGGTGGAACCCGGCAACACTGCTTTGCAGCAACGCTGGCAGACCGCGCAGCGGCAACGCTCCGAAGGTCTGCCGACCCTGCCGTCCACCATCGGCCTGGAGCTTGAAACCAACCCGTTTTGCCGCCCATTGCAACAAAGCGTTTCAGACGCGGCCGCCGCTTATGCGGGCGAGCCGCTGACCTCGGCTGTAGCCGTTTTTGCGAGCCTGCGCGAATGGAAGAACAATTTTTGACACCTAGCCAATGAACTGCCTACGACTCTTCATTCTGCTCATCGTGGCAGTCCTGGCCGGTTGCGCAAGCAACCAAACCAGCCAATACGCAAACAAAAAGGTCTATACCGCCGAGGAAACCTCGCGCACCATCGACCTCACCCACCCCCCCCGCGACATGTGGGACCGCATCCGCCGCGGCTTCGCCATCCCCAATCTGCATAGCGACCTGGCCGACCAATGGACGGAGTACTACGCTTCGCACCCCGAAGCCGTCTACCGCATGAGCCAGCGGGCCAGCAAGTACCTGTATTTCATCGTCGACGAACTCGAACGCCGGGGCATGCCTACCGAACTGGCCCTGCTTCCTTTCGTGGAAAGCGCCTACAACCCCACCGCCTATTCCAAATCCAACGCCTCGGGCCTGTGGCAGTTCATTCCCAGCACCGGCCTGCATTACAACCTGCAGCAGGACTCGTGGCGCGACCAGCGCCGCGACCCCATCGCCTCCACCCATGCCGCGCTGGACTACCTGAGCTATCTGTACGACTTCCAGGGCGACTGGTACCTGGCGCTGGCGTCCTACAACTGGGGCGAAGGCGCGGTCAAGCGCTCCCTCGACAAAAACGCCGATGCGGGGCTGCCCACCGATTACGCCTCCATCAGCATGCCCGATGAAACCCGCAACTACGTGCCCAAGCTGCAGGCCATAAAAAACATCGTCGCCAACCCCAAAAAATACGGCATCACCCTTCCCAGCGTCAGCAACACCCCCTATTTCACCACCATCAAAAGAACGCAATCCATCGACGTCGCCGTGGCCGCCCAACTGGCCGAAATGTCGGTGGAAGACTTCAAGGCGCTCAACGCCTCGTTCAACCGCCCCGTCATTCTGGGCGAACACGAACCCACGCTACTGCTGCCCACCGACCGGGCCGATATTTTCAAGGCCAACCTCGAGGCCTACCAGGGCAAGCTCAGCTCGTGGCAGGCCTACCATGCGAGGCAGGGCGAGTCGTACGCGGCCATTGCCAAAAAATACGGCATAAGCCTGGCAAGCCTTCGAAAAATCAATGGGCTAAGCAGCAAGAAAACGCGGGCGATCGCGCAAACCCTGCTGGTTCCCAAGCTGGAATCGGGCGGCGGCATCCAGCTGGCGTCCCTGGAATACCCCTCCAACGACTCCGGATCCGAAACCCGCAAGCCATCCATCAAGAAAGTATCGGTGCAGCGGCGAGGCAAGGACGTCGTCGTCGTAAAGCGCAAGGCCAATGTCCGCACTCATACCGTCCAATCGGGCGACACGCTGTACTCGCTGGCCAAGCGCTACCACACCTCGATCGACGAACTGCGCAAACTGAACAATCTTAAAAGCAACAGTCTGGCCCGGGGCAAGCAATTGCGCGTGCCGGGCACCAATATCCGCGGCTAGTCCCAAACCGGTCCGCAACAACCAAACAGGATAAAAAAAATGGGTTTTTTAAACGGCAAGCGCATCCTGGTCACCGGCGTGCTGTCCAATCGCTCCATTGCCTACGGCATCGCCCAGGCCTGCCGCCAGCAAGGCGCCGAACTGGCGTTTACCTATGTGGGCGAACGCTTCAAAGAGCGCGTCACCGAATTCGCCGCCGAACTTGGCAGCACCATCGTCCTGGCTTGCGATGTCGCTGAAGACGCGCAAATCGAAGCCGCCATCGCCGAGCTGCAGTCGCACTGGGACGGCCTGGACGGGCTGGTGCATTCCATCGGCTTCGCGCCGCGCGAAGCCATTGCCGGCGACTTCCTCGAAGGCCTTTCGCGCGAAGGCTTCCGCATTGCGCACGACATCTCGGCCTACAGCTTCCCGGCCCTGGCCAAGGCCGCCCTGCCCTTGCTGAAGGGCCGCCAAAGCTCGGTGCTTACCCTTACCTACCTGGGCGCCGAAAAAGTGGTCCCCAACTACAACACGATGGGTCTGGCCAAGGCTTCGCTGGAAGCCAGCGTGCGCTACCTGGCCACCTCGCTGGGCCCCATGGGCATCCGTGCCAACGGTATTTCCGCGGGCCCCATCAAGACACTGGCCGCCAGCGGCATCAAGGACTTCAGCTCCATACTCAAGTTCGTGGAATCCCACGCGCCGCTGCGCCGCAATATCACCATCGAAGATGTCGGCAACGTGGCCGCTTTCCTGCTGTCCGATCTGGCAGCGGGTGTAACCGGCGAGATCACCCACGTGGATGCGGGCTTCTCCACCGTTGTTCCAGGCATGTGAAGAACTCCGGCCCAAGGGCCGGAGCTTTAGCTTGTGGTCATAACGGCAGGGTTTCGGGAAACACCACGCCATCGCCCCCTTCGGTCCAGGGGGCGTATTTTTTCATGATGCGGCCGAACAGGTCGGAGTCCATCCACGCTGCAAGCCATGCCGACAGCCGCGGCCAGGGCTGGGCCTGAAACCAGCCGGCATCGACGTGCGCGAACTGCCTGACGAAAGGCGCAATGGCCATGTCCGCCAGCGCCGCATGATGCCCGAACAAAAAGGCGTCCTGTTCCAGCATCCGCTCCAGCTTCATGAGCCAACACGCGGCCTCGGCGCGATGCGCCGCCGCGGCCTGAACAGGGCTCCCATCCATATCGGAGCTGGCCGCAATGCCGGCATTGGCGCTGGTAGCCGCATCGGCTCGCCCGCCTGCGCCCGGCTCACCCGCATAGCGCTGCGGATATTTATAGCGGTCCAGATGGTGCTTGAAAGCGCCGTCGCATTCGGCCACGAGCGCCAGCATGGCATCGGGCCCCTGCCGATCCGGCGCCAGCCAGTCTTGCGGATCGTTCCGGCCCAAGGCCCACAGCATGATGTCCAGGCTTTGCTCCAGTACCTGGCCGTCGCCAAGCACCAGCACGGGCACCGTGGCTTTGGGCGACGCCTGGTACAAGGCCTGCGGCTTGTTGCGCAGCACCACTTCGCGCAGCTCGCACTGTTGGCCGCTGGCGGCCAAGGCCAGGCGCGCCCGCATGGCGTAGGGACAGCGGCGGAAGGAATACAGGATCGGGCGCGCCTGCGCCTTCATGGCTTGCGCAGCAACTGCCCGGCACGCTGCAATTGCTCTTCGGCCTGCGCACCGATGCCGGCAACCAGATCGCCGGCGCTTTCCACCTTATGGATAAGATCGACGACCTCGCCGGCCCACACCATGGCGGTATCGTAGTCGCCATCGCCGGCCGCCGCCCAGAACTCGGGGCTTACCGTGGCCGCTTGCTCGGCCAGCTCGTCTTCCCTGCCCGTCCAGCGGCTCATGAAGGCATTGTGCAGGGCGCGGCCGGTATAGCCATTGGGCCAGTCGTAGCCGCGCACAATATCGAAGATGCGGGTGCGCTGGGTTTGTTCGCCTTCGGCGTTGACGATGCGCTGCTTGGCCTGGTCGTGCCCCAGCGCTTCGCGGCTGGCATAGAACCGCGTGCCAAGCAAGGCCCCATGGGCGCCCAGCATCAGGGCCGCCGCCAGGCCTCGCCCGTCGGCAATGCCCCCGGCCGCCACCACCGGGACCGAGCCCGAGGCGTCGATCACGGCCGGCACCAACGGCATCGTGCCGCGCGCGCCGCCATGGCCGCCCCCTTCCGTGCCTTGGGCGACGATGACGTCGGCGCCCGCCTTGCGTGCCTGGACGGCGCCGGCCACATCCTGCACCTGGCAAATCAGCTTGCATCCGGCCGCCTTGATCGCCGACGCGTAAGGCGAAGGATCGCCGAAGGACAGCATGACAGCGTGCGGCTTGGCCCTCAGGGCAAGCTCGAGTATGCCGTCGCCGATGGCCCAGGTGATGAGCCCCACGCCCCAAGGCCGCTTGGCCTGCGCCTTGACCAAGGCCAATTCGGTATCGAGCCAGTCGGGATCGCCATAGCCTCCGCCCACCATGCCCAGGCCTCCGGCATTGGACACCGCCGCGGCCAGGCGGCCGCCCGCCACGCCGCCCATGGGCCCCAGCACAATGGGGTGATCCAGGCCAAACATATCCGTCAATGCTGTCGCTATCATGATTCGTCCTTCAAAAGAATTCGTTCAAGTCCGCCGCCCGGTCGCGTGCAGATTTCCAGCCACGCAGCGTCAAGGTTGTGTCAGGGCCTGATCACCCACAGACAAAAATGGGCGGCAATGCATGGGCACGATACGCATGCCGCTATTCGGCTGCACCTTGCGCGCCGGATCCGGCTGCGGCTGCGGCATCGGCTGCAGCATGGTTTTTTTCCATGCGCACGCCGATGTGGCGCTGACGGCGCTGGCGGGCCAGCTCTACCTGCTTCTGGCGCTCGCGGAATCGCTGAACCTGCTCGGGCGTGTGCGTGCCGTGGCAATGCGGGCAGCTTACGCCTTCGACAAAATGCTCCGAGACCTTGTCGGCGGCGCCAAGCGGCTGGCGGCAGGCCCGGCACAGCTCGTAATGCCCTTCCTCCAGGCCGTGCACCACCGAAACCCGTTCGTCGAAGACAAAGCACTCGCCTTCCCAGCGGCTTTGCTCGGGCGGCACGGTTTCCAGGTACTTGAGAATGCCGCCTTCAAGATGATAAACCTCTTCAAACCCCTGCGAGCGCAGGTAGGCGGTGGATTTCTCGCAGCGAATGCCGCCGGTGCAGAACATGGCCACGCGGGACTTCTTGTTCAACACGCCGTTTTCGGTCTGGGTTTGCACCCATTGAGGAAACTCGGTAAAGCTTGCGGTATGCGGGTTGACCGCCGACGCGAACGAGCCGATGGAGACTTCGTAATCGTTGCGCACATCGACTACCACGACATCCGGGTCGTCGATAAGGGCGTTCCATTGGTCGGGCTTGACGTAGGTGCCGGCCATGGTGCCGGCCTGCACATTGGGCACGCCCATGGTGACGATTTCACGCTTGAGCTTGACCTTCAGCCGATAGAACGGCATTTTGCCGGCCCGCGATTCCTTGTGCGTCAGCGAAGCCATGCGCGGGTCGCGGCGTAAATAAGCCAGCACGGCCCGGATGCCGGCTTCGGGGCCGGCTATGGTGCCATTGATGCCCTCTTCGGCCAGCAGCAGGGTGCCCTTGACCTCGTTGCTTTCGCAAAACTCGAACAACGGCGCCTGCAGCGCCTTGTAATCGGGTAGATGGACGAACTTGTACAGCGCGGCAACCAGGAAATCAGCCATGACAGAATCAATAGCCCGAAGACCAGTTGCGTCGATGCGGCGAAACAGCCGCAAACAAGGGGGTCATGGGCGAGTTGGATAAAACGGTTATTTTACCTCTGTGCCCGCCATCCACCTGCGCCCCGGGAGGGCCAGGCCTATTTGGCGCGTCTGCGGTCGTAGCGTTCGTTGCCGACGCCCCCCATGCTGATGATCCGCTTTGAAGAGGCCTGCTTGGCCCTTTCGTTATTGATAAGCTGCCGCACGGAGCTTGTAAGGGGACGGAATGCAGTCGGGGTACGCGGTTTGACCAACATCAAAAACCTCACTGAATTATTAGTATTCGTAAAGTAATAATGAGCCGGCCCGCAGGCCGGGCTCGGCCTGTTGTAACGCTGTAACACTAGCCGTAAGATAACACTGGATTGCAGTCAATTTAATGAAACTGGGGAAATTACCAATACGTCCGCCCCGCCGCTCATGGCGTTGCCCTTCCTCGCAAGGCATTTAGCCTTGCTGCGGGGGAGTCCTTGCGCTCAAGCGGTTCCAGCCCCAACGCGATCTCCTTACTATGTGCTAACAGGCCCTATGAACATCACCATCGCCGACGACTACCAGGATTGTGTTCGCCATCTGCACTGCTTCGACAAGCTGGCCGGACACAGCGTGCAAGTCTTCAACGACAGCGCCAAAGACCTGACCGAGCTGGCCGCACGCTTCGGCACCGCCGAGGCCCTGGTGCTTACCCGGGAACGCACCATTGTCTCGGCCGACCTGATCAAGCGCCTGCCCAGGCTGCGCCTGATCTGCCAGACCGGCAAGATCGGCGGACACGTCGATGTGGACGCCTGTACCGAACATGGCATCGCCGTCGCCGATGGGCAAGGCAGCGGCGCGGCGGCAGCCGAACTGACCTGGGCGCTGATTCTTGCCAGCCGCCGCCACCTGGTCGCCGAAGTCAACCGGCTGCGCGACGGCCTGTGGCAAGGGCATCTGGGCCAGCAGTTGCGGGGCCAGCGCCTGGGGGTCTGGGGCTATGGGCGCATCGGACGGCAGGTCGCCGCCTACGGCAGAGCCTTTGGCATGGATGTCTGGATATGGGGCCGCGAAGGCTCCGCCAACCGCGCCCGCGCGGACGGATTCGCCGTTGCGGTCTCGCGGGAAGAGTTTCTGGCCGGCAGCGACATCGTGACCCTGCATATCCGCCTTACGCCCGAAACCCGGGGGCTCGTCGCCCTGGCCGACCTGGTTCGCATGCGGCCCACCGCCCTGCTGGTCAATACCAGCCGCGCCGAGCTCATCCAGCCCGACGCCCTGGAGCGCGCCCTGTGCCAGGGGCGCCCCGGTTTCGCGGCGGTGGATGTCTACGAATCCGAGCCCGTGCTTGGCGCCCGCCACCCTCTGCTCAAGCTGGCCAATGCCTTGTGCACGCCTCACATCGGCTTCGTCGAAAAAGACAACTACGAGGCCTACTACGGCGCCGCCTTCGACGCCATCGTCCGCTACGCGGCGGGCCAGCCCGTCGACCTGGTCAATCCTCAAGTCAGAAACCGGGAAAAGCCGCTGCGTGTGTAGAACGACGCCTGGCTGGACGTCAAGGTGTACAGAAGCCGGCCCGGCGGCCATGCTTGCCGCTACGCGGTGAACCCCTGCGCAAAGGCTTCGCGCAAATACGCCACGAAAACCTGGACGGCGCGGGGGGCATGTGTGGAATAGGGCCGGATGGCATATAGGGTATCTCCGAACACGTTCACCACATTCCAGCCAGGCAGAACAGGCACCAATGTTCCATCGAGCAGGGCTTGCTGCGCCGTGAAATCCGGCAACAGGGTAATGCCCAGGCCGGCCTGCGCAGCCTCGCGCAAGCCCTCGCTGTTGTTGACGGCAAACGGCCCCTTGACCGGCACCACCCATCTCTTGGCCGCCTGGCCCTTCCTGGCCGCCGACTCGAACGTCCACATGACCGTGCTCTGGCGGCGCGGATAATGCAGGCACGCATGCTCGGCCAGGGCTTCGGGCGTATCCGGCGCGCCGTGGCGCGCGATGTAATCCGGGCTGGCCACCAGCACCGAGCGCGTCGCGCACAAGGCCCACGCCACGTATGTATCGGGCGGCGACGATGTATGGCGGATCGCCAGATCGAAACCGTCCACCGCCAGCGAACTCAACTGATCGGACAGATCCAGCTCGATACGGATCCGGGGATAGCTGCGCAAAAACACGGGCAGGCGCGGCACCAGTTGCTGGCGGGCGAACGCCACCGGGGCGCTCAGGCGCAAAGTGCCCTGAGGTGAAGCCGCCAGTTCGCGCACGCTCTCGAAGCTGTCGGCAATATGCTCGAAAGCGCCCCGCGTCGCCTCGACCAACTGCTGCCCCGCTTCGGTCAGGCGCACGCTGCGCGTCGTGCGCTGGACCAGGGATACGCCAGCCGCCCGCTCGAGTTCGGCAATGCGCTGGCTCATGGCGGCCTTGCTGGCATCCAGATGCCGTGCGGCGGCGGTAAAACTGCCTTGCTGAGCCAGCACCGTAAGCCAGTGAACATGCGTCCACAGCGCAGAGATTTTTTCGTTATCCATGCATGGATTATTCATTATATTGAACAATGAATCCAGCTTTTATGGCTATTCAAACAACGCCTACATCCTTAAACTAAAAAATCGAATGCGATATGCATCGTTAAACCAGCAGTCTCACCGAATACCGACAGGAACGCCGCCATGCACAACTTCACCGACCGCAGCGATGTAGGACATTTCATCAACGGACAACGCACTCCGGGCAAATCCGTGCGGCGCCAGGATGTCTACAATCCCGCGTTGGGCAGCGTAGCCAGGCAGGTCCTGCTGGCCGAACCCGGCGACGTCGATGCGGCCGTGGCCGGCGCCAAGCAAGCTTTTGCCGCCTGGGCCAACACCCCGCCCATCCGGCGCGCGCGCGTTCTGTTCAAGTTCCTCGAACTCATGAACCAGCACCGCGACACACTGGCGGCCATCATCACCGCCGAGCACGGCAAAGTGTTCAGCGATGCCCAGGGCGAGGTGTCGCGCGGCATTGACGTCATCGAATTCTCCTGCGGCATTCCGCAACTGCTCAAGGGCGACTACACCGACCAGGTTTCCACCGGCATCGACAACTGGAGCCTGCGCCAACCCTTGGGCGTCGTGGCGGGCATCACGCCGTTCAATTTCCCCAGCATGGTGCCTTGCTGGATGTTTCCCGTCGCCATCGCTGCGGGCAACTGCTTTGTGCTCAAGCCCAGCGAGCGCGACCCGTCGGCGGCGCTCTACATGGCGGACCTGCTCAAGCAGGCCGGCCTGCCGGACGGTGTTTTCAACGTCGTGCAGGGCGACAAGGTCGCCGTCGACGCTCTGCTGGCCCATCCGGACGTCAAGGCCGTCAGCTTCGTGGGCTCGACGCCCATCGCCCACTATATCTACGAGCAGGCCGCCCACTACGGCAAGCGGGTGCAGGCCCTGGGTGGCGCCAAGAACCATCTGGTCGTCATGCCCGACGCCGACCTGGAGCAAGCCGTCGACGCCCTCACAGGCGCCGCCTACGGTTCGGCGGGGGAACGCTGCATGGCTATTTCAGTGGCTGTCCTGGTGGGCGACGTCGGCGACAAGATCGTGCCCATGCTGGCTCAGCGGGCCAAGAACCTGGTCGTCAAAAACGGCATGGAAAGCGACGCCGAAATGGGCCCGCTCGTCAGCCGCCAATCGCTGGAGCGCGTCGAAAGCTATATTGCGCTGGGCCAGGAAGAAGGCGCCGAGCTGGTCGTCGACGGACGCGGCCTGAAAGTGCCCGGCCACGAAAACGGCTTTTTCACCGGCGGCACGCTGTTCGATCGCGTCACGCCGCAAATGCGCATCTATAAAGAGGAAATCTTCGGGCCGGTGCTGGCCTGCGTGCGGGTCAACGATTTCGCCACCGCCGTCGATCTCATCAACGCGCACGAATTCGGCAACGGCGTGTCGTGCTACACCCGCGACGGCCACATTGCGCGCGAGTTCGGCCGCCGCATCCAGGTCGGCATGGTCGGCATCAACGTGCCCATTCCCGTGCCGATGGCCTGGCACGGCTTCGGCGGCTGGCAAAAATCGCTGTTCGGCGACATGCACGCCTACGGCGAAGAAGGCGTGCGCTTCTACACCAAGCAAAAAAGCATCATGCAGCGCTGGCCGGAAAGCACCTCCAAAGGCGCCGAGTTCGCCATGCCCACAGCAAAATAGACGTAAAAGACGCCCGCTTTATCCCGCCTTGGCAGACGGAACAAAGCGGGCGCCCCGCCATACCCGAATCATCCTTCAAGGGGGTGTGCAGCCAGCCTACTTCAAGACCGAAGCGAATGCCTGGGCGGTGCGCTCGACATTGCGGGTGTTGAGCCCCGCCACGCAAATGCGCCCCGACTCGATGATGTAGACGCCGTACTTTTCAATGAGCTCCTGCATATGGGGCGCCAGCGCGGGCGCATAGCTGAACATCCCGCGCTGGGCCAGCAGGAAATCCCAGTCGTAGGCCGGATGCACCCGCACCAGCCCGCGATGCAGCTCGAGCCGCATCTCGTGGATGCGTTCGCGCATGGCGTCGACTTCGGACTCCCACAGCGCGCGCAGCTCGGGGTCGAGCAGCACCGTTTCCACCACATGCCCGCCATAGGCCGGAGGGCTGGAATAATTGCGCCGCACCGCTTGCTGCAACTGCCCCAGCGCGCGCGAGGCTTCGTCCGCGTTCGCGCAGAACATGCTCAAGCCGCCGCAACGTTCGCCATAAATCGAGAAAATCTTGGAATACGAATTGGCCACCAGGAACGGCAGGTCGGCCTTGACCAGAGCCCGCACCAGATACGCATCGCGCTCCAGGCCTTCGCCCAGCCCCTGGTAGGCCATGTCGAGAAAAGGCAGCAGCTTGCGCCGGGCGACGATGCGCACGACCTCGTCCCATTGCGCGCTATTGAGATCGGCGCCGGTGGGATTGTGGCAGCACGGGTGCAACACAATAATGGTTTGCTCGGCCTGCGTTTCCAGGTAGGCGGCCATGGCCTCGAAATCCAGCCTTTGGGTGGCCGGGTCGAAATACGGATACGCCTCCACCGCAAACCCCGCGCCCTCCAGGATGGCCCGGTGGTTGTCCCAAGTGGGGTTGCTGATGCGCGCCACCGACCTCGGAAAGAATTTTTTCAGCAGGTCGCTGCCCACCTTGAGCGCGCCCGAGCCGCCCAAAGTCTGGATAGTGGCGACACGGCCGGCGCGCAGCGCCTCGGAATCCTTGCCAAAGACCAGCTCTTGCGTCGCCTTGCAATACGCCGGGCTGCCACTCATGGGCAGGTAGACGCTGGGCGCGGTCGAGGCGTTGACGATTTCCTGCGCACGCTGCACGGACTCCAGGCGAGGAATATTGCCTTCGTCGTCGTAATACAAGCCAATGCTGAGGTTGATTTTTTCAGGCCGGGGATCGTCGCGATACGCCAATTGCAAAGACAATATGGGGTCGCCTGCATAGGCCGAGAGCGTGCTGAACAAGGTTTTTCCTGTATGCCGGGGAGCCAGCGAAAAAGGGGGTGGGAAATTCGGTATTTTATACCGGCTTGTCAGGGAAGGCGCCGGCCAGCATACAAGGCTCAGGACAATAAATCGCGCTCTATTTTTTCCTTGCAGGCCAGCAACTGGTTCACGATGTCCCGCTCCGCCTCTTTGAAGCGCAGGGTAGGAACGGGAATGGAAATGGAGGCCAAATCGCCCCCGGCCCGCTGCAGCGCGATGGCCGCCGCGCAAATGCCTTCGTCATGCTCTTCGTAATCGACGGCAATACCCGTGCGCCGCACCTCTTCCAGCTCTTTTTCCAGGGCTTCCCATGACGTGATGGTACGCGCCGTATGAGGTTCGAAACGGATCTTCTTTTTGATTTTCTGCAGTGCCGCCGCGGGTAGGCACGCCAATACCGCCTTGCCAGGCGCCGAAGCGTGCAGCGGGAACGAGATACCCACGGAAGAGACCGCCTGCAGCCGGTGCGAGCCGGTTATCTGGTCGATGAACACGACCTTGTCCTGCTCGAAAATGGTCAGATCGACGGTTTCACCCAGGCTGGAGGCAAGCTCCTGCATGTATTTGCGCGCCACTTCGGCAATATCGAACCGCGCCGCGGTGGCCAGGGGAATCAGGGCCGGCCCCAACCGCACGCCACGGGCCGACGACCCGGCAATCACCAGGTTTTCCTGGTTCAAGGCATCGACGATGCGCTGCACGGTGGAACGCGGCAACGCAAGCGACTTGGCGATCTGCCCCAACGACATTCCCCCCGAATTCTGGGCGAGCAGCTGCATGATGGCTGCGGCTCGGGCGATTACCTGGATGCCCGAGCGCTCGTTTGCCGGCTCATCGCCGCGTAATACCTGATCAGGCGGATTTGGCTTCATAAAATTCCACTTGGCTGCTGATTTCGGAGCGCCTGGAAACGGCGCAGTCAGGGCCGGTCAGCACTAAAAGCTAAAAGGCCCTAGTTTAATGGCTACGGCGTTCGAACACATCGGCACTATACGCCGTTCGCCACACTGAAAATGCCCTCCTCCGCCCTACCAGGGCACGGCTATGGGCCGGCTATCCCGGTTTTCGGCGATGAACAGCGAAGGCAGGAACCGGGAGAGAAAGGTGAATTCGTTATAGCAATGCATCAACAGCGCCCGGCCGAACTCGTCCGTGACCAGCTTTTCGATCTCCGAAGGGCTCATCCCCTGGTCCACGAGGTCCTGCCCCAGATAAAAGTGACTGCGCAGCGCGCAGCCCCATTCGGTATCGCGGCCAATATGCAGCAAGCGGCCGCCCAGAACCTTGTCGCCGTCGCGCGGAGGTTGATGACCCGCGCCGACGCGCCCGCACACGGCCGCGCTCACCCGCCCTTCGCGGCGGGCAGCGTCATAGGCGCCGGCGTCGAAAAACTCGGCAGCGTCGCGGAACTGGATGGACAGCTTCTCGGCGGGCAAGCCGGTAAAACGTTCCTCGACGACATGAATGGAGCCTACGTGCGTGCCATCGCGGCACTCGGCCCAGTCGCTGAACACGTGATCCACCGGATGCCACCACACGTATTTCTGGGTATCCGGCCGAAACCGGAACCACCATTCAAACATTTCCCCGGTGCAGCGATGCAGGTCGGTGCGGGCCGCCACATGCAGCACGCCCGTATCCAGGCGTTCGTATCCCGTTTCCAGCTGCATTGGGGCGGGATCCAGCAGCCGGTCGACTTCCTCTAACTTCATAATGCCTCCTTGTCGTTGCGTGGCGCGGCATGCCAACGCGTTTTCAGTGTTCAAACACAAACGGATTCACGCGGCTCTTCGTGGCCCGCGCCAACATACAGATCTTTCAACCCGGGATGGTTCCGCACCTCGACGGCGCTGCCCGACAGAACGATGTTTCCATGCGAAACGATATGCGCGGTATCGACCAGATCCAGCGACCGCTCCACGTCCTGCTCGACAAGCAGTATGGTCAGGCCTGCCTTGCGCAGAACGTCCAGCGCCGTGTAGAGCCGGTCGACGATGACAGGGGCCAGCCCAAGGCTGATCTCGTCGAAGACGACCAGGCGCGGGCGGCTCATCAGTGCACGCCCGATCGCCAGCATCTGCTGCTGCCCGCCGGACATGGAGGTGCCAGCCTGCCCGCGCCTTTCGGCCAATATGGGGAACAGCCGATACACCGCGTCCAGCCGCTCTTTTTGCTCTTTCGGCGCCACCCGGCGCGCAGCCAGCAGAAGATTTTCCTCCACCGACAAGGTCGGAAAGATTCTGCGTCCCTCCAGACACTGGGCAATGCCCAGATCGGCGATCCGGTGCGGCGCCATCGATGTGATGTCGGCGCCGTCGAACCGCAGCGAGCCCGAGGTGGGTTTGATGGTTCCCGCAATGACTTGCGACAACGTGCTTTTGCCCGCGCCATTGCAGCCCAGGATAGCCACGGCCTGCCCTGCCTTGACACCAAAGCTCAGGCCATGCAGCACCCTGGCCTGGCCATAGCCCGCGCATACGTCCTCGAGCCGCAAAAGCTCCGGAGCGGCTTCGCCGGACGGCGTCCGCGGCGGCGCCACGATGCTGTCCAGGCCATGGCTGGCCTGGGAAAGTGCGGCATCCGGCACTGGCTCGGCCCCGGCCTGCGCTGCAGCATTCGCGCCCTCGGCTCTGCCCTGCTTTTTATGTGCAGAGCCCAGGTAAATGGCGGCCACGTCGTCGCTGGCGAGCACGTCCTCCGTGGGTCCATAGGCGAATTTCTCGCCGAAATTCATCACCATGGTGGTCGAGCAGCACTCGCGCACCACGCGCAGAACGTGTTCGATGATGATGATGCCGTCGGTTTCCGGCGCCACCTGGCGAACGAGCTCGATCAATTCATCGATTTCGCGATCCACCAGTCCGCCCCCCACCTCGTCCAGCATAAGAAGCTGCGGCTTCAATGCCAGGGCCCGAGCCACCTCCAGGCGCTTGCGGCGCAACAAGGGAAGATCCCTGGCCCGCCAATCGGCGACATCAACGAGATTCGTCTTTTCCAATAACGCCCGGCATTCGAGCCGCACGATCTTGCGATTGGCAAAAGGGCTTCTGGCATACAAGGGCACCAGCAGGTTCTCTTCCACCGTCATGTCCAGAAAAGGCCGGGGAATCTGATAGGTGCGCCCGATGCCCAGGCGCGCCCGGGAGGCGGCGGAGGTCGCCGTAATATTGCGGCCATTGAAGAAAATATTGCCCTCGGTGGGCTGCAAGGCCCCGCCAAGCATGGAGATCAGTGTGGATTTGCCGGCGCCATTCGGGCCGATTACGCCCAGGATCTGGCCCTTGCCAAGCGAAAATCCAAGATCGTTGACCGCCACTACGCCGCCATAACGCTTGGTCAGCCCCGCCACCTGCAGCAAGGGGGCTTGCCCGTCCATAGCCTTGAATGAAGAATCGACGGTCATGGCTTCACCCCCTTTCCAGTGCGGATTGCGCGCCGGCGGCGTCGGCGCGGCCGGTTTGCGTTCGCCGGCCATTTCTTCTGCGCCACAGTGAAATGGCCAGCCCGGTCAGGCCCTGCGGCGCGCACCGGATGACGACAATGAGAATCAGGCCCGTAATGGCAAGATGCACATCGGGGTAGTCGGCCAGCCATTCGCTTAGCGCCACGATGAACACGGTTCCCACCAAAGGCCCCGCACGCAGGCCTATGCCCCCGATGATGACCACCGACAGAACATCCACCGACCACGAAATTCCGAACATGCCGTAGGGCTCGATGGCGCCCAGCTTCACCGCCTGCAGGCCACCCGCCATCGCCATCAGGGCGCTGGCCGTCATGAAAGCCAGCAGCTTTACGCGGAAGACCCGCACCCCCACCTGATCCGCCGCCGCCTCGTCGTCGCGCACCGCCTTGAGCGCTATGGACAGCCGCGACGACACATACAGGGACAACACAATGGTGGCAAAGACGAACAGCACCCACGCCCACAAGTACAGAACCTGCACGGAAGGCGGATCCACGACGGCGAACCAGCCCGTCGCGCCGCCAAAATAGCTGGTGTTGATCATGAACAACCGTATGGCCTCGGCCAGGGCAAGCGTGCCCACGGTGAAGTACAGGCCTTTCAGGCGGAACACCGCGGGCGACACCAGGGCGGCCAGCGCCGCCCCCGCCACGGCCGAAGCCAGCAAAGCGGGCAAGACCGGCAGGCCGGCGAAATTCATGAGGCCCATCAGCATATAACCGCCGGCCCCGAAAAACGAGGCGGTTCCCAGCGATACCAGGCCTCCGTATCCAGCCAGAAGATTCCAGGCTTCGGCCAGCGTCATCAACAGCAGCAGCCGGAACCCGACTTCAAAGCCGTAGCTGCTCAAGGCCCCTGGAACGACAATGGGAAAGCCCACTACCGCCAGCAGGACAACCGAGTACGCAATGGTTCGGCAGGCCGCCGCATCGGCATGCGCCGCGGGTTTGATTTGTGTTTGCATGTTATCCCCCCTTGCGTCCCAGCAGCCCCTGCGGGCGCAGGGCCAGCATGAGCAGCAACAGCACCAGGCCCACCAGATCGCGATAACCATCGCCCAGCATCAAGCCGCCCAGGCTTTGCAACACCCCAAGCAGCAAACCGCCCACCAGCGTTCCGAAGATATTGCCCAGCCCTCCCAGCACGACGATGGCGAAAGCGTTCAACAGGTAGGTGGCGCCACTTATGGGTGTGAAGGCAAAGATGCTGCCGATCAGCACACCCCCGACCCCGGCGCAGGCGGCGCCCAGCGCGAATGTCCAGCCATGCACGCGCCGTACGTCCACGCCGTTCACAGCCGCGGCAACCGGGTCCGACGCGCTGGCGCGCAGGTCGCGCCCAAACGCCGTGCGCGAGATGAGGAAATGCACCGCGAGAATGACCACGATGGAAAGCACGAAGCCGATCAGGTAGATTCTTCCGAACCCGACCGGGCCTATCTGAATGGAGCTCACCCCATTGCCGAACTGGATGGAGCGCGTATCGGCATGGAACAGCATGATGTAGACATTCTGCAATACGATGGAAAGGCCGAACGTGGTCATCATTGCGGACTCGGGCGGCTTATCCGCAAGAGGCTGCAACATGTAGCGCTGCAGGGGCCAGGCCAAGGCAGCCATCAGCACGGCAACCAGCGGCAGCGCGAGCAGGGAACTCAAGCCCAGGGGCTGCATGACGAAGACCATGAGATAGCCGCCCGCGATCAGCAGTTCGCCATGGGCCAGGTTCACCAGGCCCATGACGCCCAGGACTATGGATAGGCCCAGTGCGGCCAAGGCCAACACGCCCCCCAACAGCACTCCGGAAACCAGGCTGTTGATTACGATGTCCACGTTTTCCATAAAACTCCCTCTTTCGACGGAATGCCCGGCGGCCCGGCTTTATTTCGGCTGGATGTACGTACCGGTGGCCAGATCCCTGGGCCATACGATAACGGGCTTGCCATCCTGCCACTGGGACATGGCAATCGGCAACTTGGACGTATTGGTCTGATCGAACTTGACGGGGCCGACGACATAGACCTTGTCGGTCTTCGCAATGGCCTTGTTGATCTGAGCGCGATCCAGCGATTTGGCGGCAATGATGGCATCGATCATGACATTTGCCGCGGCATGCGAGTCGGCAATATGCTGGCTGACGCTCAAGCCCGTTTCTTTTTCGAACCGCTTCGACAATTGCGAGGCGCCGGGATACTTGAAGCTGGGATCCCAGTAGGCGCCCACCAGAACACCATCGGAAAGCTTGCCGGCCGCCTTGGCGAACTGCTCGGGCTCCGCGCCTTTTTCCATGTCGAGAACCTTGGGCACGAAACCGACGGCCGCCATCTGCTTGCGTATAGACACCGCCTGCGGCGTAATGGCATCGACCAGCACCACTTGCGGATTCTTCGATTTCAGTTCGCTGACGGCCGTCGTGAACTGCATATTGTCCACGGGGAATTCGGTTTTCTGCACGATCTTGTAACCGTATTTCTTGGCCAGCGCGGGCCAGATCTGCCCCCCAACCACCTTTCCGTCCGGGCCGTTGTCGTGCAGCAGCGCCAAGGTCTTGTCGGTTTTCACGCCCAGGTCGTCCATCATCTTGAACACGGCTTCGGACAGCTCGGCTTCGTCGAAGAAGATATCCCACACATAATGCCATTTCCGCACGGAACGGAATGCGCCAAGAGGATCGCAGCCCGTCACCAGCGGCACCTTCTTGCGCTCGGCGACCAGCGCGCCCGCGTTGACCAGGGCGGGAGTGCAGGAACCCAGCATTACCAGGGCCTTGTCGCGCGAGATCAAGGTTTCGGTATTGCTGGCGGCCACGTTGGGGTCCGTCTTGTCGTCGCGAACGATCAGGCGGAAGGTGTATTGCTTGCCGTCTATCGTGACGCCGCCGGCCTTGTTCGCATCGTCGACCGCGGTCTGATAGCCCCACTGCTGGTATTTGCCGAAACCCGCCAGCGGGCCGCTGAGCGGCAGCGACGCGCCGATGACGATTTCATTGGCTGCATGGCAGGCCGTTGCGGCGGCCAGCCCCAAGACCAGCCCGGCGGACGCGGCAACCAGCCGCGATTTACGTAAACCCTGGAAAGCTCGTTTCATGAAAGTCTCCTTGATATGTTTTTTGATTGCTCATGGACAGCTCATTGACAATGCCAATCCGGCACGCTCCAATCCGCGCCGGCCTGCTACCACTTCCTGCAGCTTGCTTCACCATCTCCCGCCAAACCGCCGCCGTCCGCGACGGTGGATGCCGGCCGGGCTAGAACGCCACCTCGGCTTGCCCTTTCAGCGCCAGTATCTGCCTGGCTTCGTCCGGCGTAGCGATTTCCATTCCCAATTCCTCAAGGATGAGACGGATTTTCCCCACCTGCTGGGCATTGCTGCTTGCCAGGCGCCCCCGGCCGATGAACAGGCTGTCCTCCAGGCCGACCCGCACATTGCCCCCCATCATCGCCGCTTGGGTCGTAATGGGCATTTGATGCTTGCCCGCCGCCAGCACAGACCAGACATAGTCGCCGCCGAAAAGCCGGTCGGCAGTTCGCTTCATGAAAACGACGTTGTCGTAATCGGCACCGATGCCGCCCAGAATGCCAAACACCCCCTGGATGAAGAACGGCGGCTTGATCAACCCCCTGTCCACGAAATAGGCCAGGTTATACAAGTGGCCGATGTCGTAGCACTCATGCTCGTAGCGCGTGCCGAAATCGGACATCAGTTCGAGCACCCTGGCGATATCCCGAAAGGTATTCCGGAATATAAAGGCTTCGCTGGCTTCGATATAAGGCTTTTCCCATGGGAACTTCCAGTCTTTTACCTTCGAACCCATCAAGTGCATCGAAAAGTTCATCGATCCCATGTTCAACGAACACATTTCGGGCCGGAAACGCAATGCGGCAGCCAGCCGCTGCTCGACCGTCATCTCGGGACTGCCGCCCGTCGTCAGATTGATGACGGCATCGGTGCGTTCGCCAATGGCCGGCAGGAACTGCGCAAAGACATCCGGATCACCCGTGGGGCTGCCGTCTTCGGGGTTCCTGGCATGCAAATGCAGAATGGCGGCTCCCGCCTGCGCCGCCTCCACGGCTTGCTGCGCAATATCCTGCGGCGTATAAGGCAAGGCATCCGACAGGGTCGGCGTGTGAATCGCCCCGGTTACCGCGCAGGTAATGATGACCTTGGGTTGCGGGCGTTTTACTGCTGTTGTCATGCTGATCTCCATCCATATCGGGCAGCTCTGCGGCCGCCTTGAAATCATCGCTTCAGGTTTCCGCCCCGCGCTCGAAAAGCATGCGCTGCAGATGCGTGGCGACGCGCTGCCGGACGGCCTGCGCGTCATCTTCCGACCAGCGCCTCAGGCCTTCGCCCGTCTTCACGCCCAGCAAGCCGCTGGACACAAGGCTGTCCAATAAGGGTGATGGGCCGCCGCTCGCATCGAGATGCGGCAACACCACCTTGTGGATATCGAGCGTCAGATCCAGGCCCACGAGCTCGGCATTTTCAAGCGGACCCAACACCGGCAGGCGCATGCCGAAGCTGTTCTTCACCACTTCGTCGACTGTCTGCGCATCGCATATGCCGGCATGGACAATGGCAAAGGCTTCCCGCCACAAGGCATGCTGCAGCCGATTGCCGACGAAGCCCGGCACATCCTTCTTGACCTCGACCGGCTTCTTGCCCACTTTGCGCAGCAGCGCCATGGTGCGATCGAACGCAGTTTCCGAAAGCTGCACGGTTCGGACCACTTCCACCAAAGGGACCAGGTAGGGCGGGTTCCACCAATGCGTACCGACGACATGGGCCTGACGCCCAGGCGGCAATTTCGACGCAATGTCCGTAATGGGTATGACCGAAGTGTTGCTGGCCAATACCGCTGCCGCCGGCGCCGCGGCATCCAACTGCGCAAAGATGCGCTGTTTCAGCTCCAGCTTCTCGGGCCCCGCTTCGAACACGAAAGCCGCCTGGCCAACGGCATCGCCAACGTGCTCGCAAAGCGTCAACCGCGCCAGGCACGCCTGCGATCCGCCAATGCTTTGCAGGTTGGCGCGTATGCACGGCGCCGCCTTGGCAAGGGCTTCCGGATACGGGTCATACAGCGACACCGAATGGCCCGCAGCCAGGAAGACCTGGGCGATACCACAGCCCATGAGGCCCGCGCCCACCACGGCGATATGGTCTTGATCGGAACTGGACATGGCTACCCCGCTGTATAGCCGCCGTCGACATACAGGATCTGCCCCGTGCAAAAATCCGAGGCCCTGGATGCCAGGTACAGCACGGCCCCCACCAGGTCGTCCGGTTCCCCGAGACGGCCCAGCGGGATGCGCTTGAGCATGCCTTCACGCGCTTCCTTGCCTTTTGGATCGTCCTCGAACATCCAGGCGGTCAGGGCGGAACGAAAGACGGTCGGCGCAATGGCGTTCACATTGATGCCATGCCGCCCCCACTCGCAGGCCAGCGAACGGGCCAGCCCGTCGATCGCATGCTTCGAAGGACAATAGGCCGTGTACCCCGCTGCATGGCCCAGCTTGCCCCGGGTGGAGGAAACCAGGACGACCTTGCCGCCACCGCCCTGGGCAATCATTTTCCGCCCCGCCGCCCGGCACATCAGCCAGGAGCCAAGCACATTGGCGTCCATCACTTCCTGCCAGCGATCTTGCGGAAAATCCGTGATCGGCGACACATTGTTGGTTCCGGACGCAACGACCAGGACATCGACCGAGCCGTATGCCTGGACGGCGGCATCGATGATTGCCTCGGCCTTTTCCCCGTCGTCGGGCCTTGCCGCAAGCGTCGCCACCTCGGCCCCGCAGGCACGCGCCGCTTCGGCCACCTCGCCGAGCCTGGCCGCGCCTCCGGCCGCCAGGGTCAGCCGCGCGCCGGCGCTTGCCATCGCCAGGGCCAGGGCCTCTCCCAGGGCTCCCGTCGCCCCGGTGATGACCACGCTCTTGCCCGCCACATCGAACAAACTGTTAATCGTGCTGGACATGATTTCAATCCCGTTTCGTTGGCATCACCACCAGCATGGATGCCGGCAGATTGGAACGATTGACGATCTCCCGCTCCTCACCGGCTGGAATCACGCATGAATCCAGGGCGCCAAGCGTCGCTTCTTCGTTCTTCGTACGGACGACCATTTCGCCCGATAACACCACATACACTTTCTCGAGCGGAGATGCGTCCCAGCTGGCTCCGCCACCCGGCAGGAAATGCGACAAGCCCACCCAGAAATTTTCCACATCGGTGACATCCGCCCCTTGCAGCCGGAGCGAACGCATGTCGAAATGGAGGGCAGCCTGGTAGGGTTGCGCGTCGGAAAAGTAGGTGACATTCATGGCAGGCTCCTGGGCTTACGCTTTTTCGATGCGGAAATCGCCCTTGTGGTCGACCATGGCCACCACGCGCACGATGCACCCGTCGCCCTTCACCCAGCGCCAGGGAAATGCCGCGATCGTCACGCGCTTGCCGGTTACCTTGTCCAGGTCGCCGCCCACGTTTTCAATGCCCGGGATTCCGGCGGTCAGCAGCGCCCGATGAGCCGGCTCCCACAAGGGGAAGTCCTCTTCCACGGCCCGTCCGGTTTCACGCTTGTATTCCTCGCACACTCGAGGCAGCAAAGGGCCGACGCCGTGCGGGCCGATGGCCGTGCCCAGCGGATGGTCCAGCGCCTGCTGATCCACGCCGACCATCTTCACGCCTTTTTCCGCCAGCCACTCTCCCGCCTCCTTGTATAGCCCTGGCGAGTAAGCGTAGTACATGGAATTGTCGCCGTAGTGGTGATGCCAGCCGGTATTGATGATGACGATGTCGCCCTTCTGGATTTTCGGGTAGGCGTTTTCCAGATCCTTGGGCGTAATCACCTCCCACTTCTTTTTCGGGATGCTGACGACGACGCCGGTTCCGAAAAAGCGGTCCAAGGGGATTTCTTCCAGGAACGGCGTGCCTTCGACCACATGGGCTGGTGCGTCGATGTGCGTGCCGCTATGCATCACCGTGGTAATGCGCTGCGTCAGCACGCCGCTTTTGGCCATGTAATGCAGCCGCTCGATTTTCACGTCTTCGAAATACGGCCAATTGGGGACGCCATGCCCCCAGGGATGGCTCAACTCCACGAACTCGATACCGTCGGTGTTTGATGGGGGGGTTGCCGGATATTCCATTTGTCTGCGCTCCATTTATTTTCGCAATTCGGTACGACTGAATCGTACTTCGGTACGAATAATCCGATAGCGCGCAAACGATGTCAATAAATTTAAATGTGCAAATGCAAAACTCCAGCCATTTCCCATGGCTGGAGTTTTGCAGTTTTCCCTATGAGATTTCTGGTTAATGCGACGCAATAAAAAATTTTTTAATGCGGATGGCCTTAACCGATTAGCAATACCTATAACCCGCAATACGGTACAAAATCGGAAGCCTGATACCTACCAGACCCCGATTTTCATGAAGCCCAGGTTTTTCCAGCCTTCGGTCGTCCGTTCGACGGTGGCGTTATCGATGGTGGTGCGGCGCTTGCGCTCCATCAGCCAGTCGGCAAGCCGGTCCTTCATGCACCGGCGCACCTCCTCGTACTGTGGGTCTTCGCCCAGATCGCGGATTTCCTGGGGGTCGTCGCGCATGTCGAAAAGCTGCGGGCGAAAGCCCTGGTAGTGAATGTATTTCCAGCGCGAGTCGCGCACCATCCAGGCATAGCATTCGTCGGGCTTGCGGTTCAGTAAAACGCGCGCATCGCGAAAGGCATAGTCCAGTTCGCTGAACACGCAATCCCGCCAGTCGTCGACCTGTTCACCTTGCAATATCGGGCGCAGCGAACGCCCCTCCAGCAAGTGGTCGGAAAGAGGCAGGCCCAGGGCTTCCAGCATGGTGGGCAGCACGTCGACACTTTCGACGAAACGGCTTTCCGCCGTGCCCCGGGTGGCGTCCGCCGATTTTCTTGGATCGACCACGATCAGGGGCACGCGAACCGCCTGTTCGTAGAACAGCTCTTTTTCGCCCAGGCCGTGATCGCCCAGTTGATCGCCATGATCAGAGCAAAAAACAATCAGCGTATCGTCCAGGCGTCCCAAGGCCTCCAGCTCGGTCATCAGCCGGCCGATATGATCGTCGACCTCCTTGATCAGCCCCATGTAGGTCGGGCGCACGTGCCGCACGACGTCTTCCTTGCCGTAGCTGATGCAGTCCTCATGGGCCTGGCGATACGCCTGCAGCACAGGATGCGGCGCGGTGGTTTCCGCCGCGGGGGAAATGATGGGGCCGGTATCGGCATCGCGATACATGTCGTGATAGGGTTTGGGCGCCATCAGCGGCCAATGCGGCTTGATGTACGACAGGTGCAGCACCCAGGGCTGATCGCCCTTCGCACGGATGTACTCCAGCGCGCGATCCGTCATGTAGGCTGTCTCGGAATGCCGGCGATCGACACGAGCGGGGAAATGGGCATTGCGCAACAGCCATCCGCTGACGGCCTGCCCATTGTCATCCAAGGCCCCTATGGCGTAATCCGTCCAGGGGTCCGGGCTATCGTAGCCCTGTGCGCGCAAGTAGTCCGCGTACCCGCTTTCGCTGCCCGGACTGCTGTGGCCGTCGTAGCGATCCAGTTCGGAAAAACCGCCCTGCAGGTAATGGCGGCCCAGCGAGCTATCGGCATCCAGGCCAAACCGCTGCAGGCCGAGCTTGTCCGGGATGACATGCGTCTTGCCCGCCAGCATCGCCTCCAGGCCGGCGCCCTTCAGGAAGTCGCCCAGCGTGTTCTGCACCACCGACAAGGGCACGTAGTTCCAGGTGGCACCATGACTGCTTACATAGCGCCCCGTGTAATACGACATGCGCGAGGGCACGCAACATGCGGACTGCACATAGGCCGCATCGAAGCGCACTCCCCGTTTCGCCAGGCCGTCGATGTTCGGGGTGTCAAGCACGCGATGCCCGTAGCAGGACAGATAATCCCAACGCAATTGGTCGCACATGATGAACAGCACATTGCGAACCCTCTCCTGGCCAACCATAGTCATCGCTACTACCTTTTCCAAAGTTTCCATTTCCCGACAGCGGAAAATCACCTGCTGCTACTATGTCAGACACGGAAAAAGCCGGCCAATGAAAATTGCCGCGCCCCTGATAACCGTCTCGTAATACAGCCCATTCCTTTCTTTCTACAGGAAATGCCATGGCACGATTAGACTGGTACATACGCGCCAACCTGCGGCCGCGTCACTTCCAACTGCTGGTGGCCCTGGACGAGCTGCGCCATGTCGGCCGCGTCGCGGATTACCTGAACATCACCCAACCGGCCGTCTCCAAGTCGCTGAGCGAACTCGAGCGTGGCCTGGAGGTGCGGCTGTTCGAGCGCGACCCCAAAGGCCTCATTCCCACCGCTTTCGGCGAATGCCTGATCCGGTTTTCACGCTCGGTGCTGCGCGAGCTCAACACGACCCGCGACGAATTGCGGCACCTGAAAGCCGGCACCACCGGCAGCATACGCATCGGCATGCTGCCGGTGGCCGCGCCCGCGCTGGTGCCGCGCAGCGTCATCCTCCTCAAGGAAGAGGCCCCCGCCACGACGGTCGTTCTGGTGGAAGGAAACTCGGACAGCCTCTTGCCCATGCTGCAAGAGGGCAAGCTCGACATCATCGTGGGCACCCTGCCGAGCGCGCCGCGGCACACAGGCCTTGAACTCCAGCCGCTGCATCCGGGCGAGGCCATCGTCGCGGTATGCGGAACACGGAACCCCCTGGCCGGCAGGGAAAAAATCACCGTGCAGGACCTGGCCGGCTACCCCCTGATCATTCCGCCACCCGACGCCATCTTCCGCGAGCACGTCGACGCCATCATGGATTACTTTGACATGCCGCTACCGGCCGGCGCCATCGAATCCGGCTCGATGACCGCGTCCAACACCTTCATCCGCGACGCCAACGCCATCAGCTTTTATTCGCAGCATCTGGCCCAGCATTACTCGCGCGTCAGCGGCATCAGCATCCTGCCGCTGAAGATGCCCCCCGCCATCGTAACGGCGCCCATCGGCGTCGTTTGGCCCAAGCACGTCGAAATGCCGGCCTCGACCAGACTGCTGATAGAAAAACTGGCCGAGGTGATCGATTCGGTATTCGATACCGGGGTCGAAGGCCAGGGCCTGTAACCGCCACGCAAAACGCAGTGCGCCGGCGGCCGACCGGCCACTCTTGAAGATTAAAGGGGATCGTCGGGACGAGCCATGCGCCCGGCGGGAACCCGGCCCGGAGCCAGGTATGGCTTCAGGGCGCCCTGCAGGGTTTTCGGGCTGTTGGTCATGATGCCGCGCACGCCCAGGGAAAGGTAGGTGTTCATCGGGTTGGGTTTATCCAGCGTCCAGATGTAGTTGAACTGAACCTTGCCCTGTTTTTCGGCCGCCACGCCGACCTTGAATACCTTCTCGTAATTGCCGTCAAAATTGGCCGAGATGCCGTTGCCGTATGCCACCTTGCCCGGTGCATATTCGTTCAACAGCTCGATGGCGCTGAGTGCAAACTCCTCCTTATTGCCATTTTCGTCGATGCTGAAGTAAATACGGTTCGCATAGGACGTCGAGCGCGCGGCCTGGGCAGCGGCCATGATGTAGGCATGGAACTTTTCCTTGTCGACGCCGACGATCACCTTTCCTTTGTAGCCTTTGCCAAACAAATCCTTGACCAGGGCGGCAATGACATTGCGTCCCGCCGCGGCGCGCGCCGCCTGGCTCGCAGCCACGCTGCCGCCGACCTTACTGTCGACGATGAACAGGGCAATCGAGGATTTCGTGGCGAGGGTATTCATGAAACCGCGCGCGGTTTCATTGACCAGGCAGGCGTCCTTCCCCGACTTGACGGTCTCTGTTTTCGGAAGATCGGGATCGGGCTTGTAAGTGGGGCTGACCGACATCATCTGGACACAGATATCCGTTTCGTTCCATGCATACCACCCTGTCGGGAACTGGCACTCGCATATCGTGCCGTGCTGGAACTTGAGAACCTCGCCATTGTCGGTAAAGCGCAGATCGGCCTCGATGCCATTGGCGCCATTGCTCACGGCCCAATCGATGTACTTGGAGTGATTGACCGCGTGGGCAATGTTGTAATAAAGCACGTCGGCCTGGGCCGCGGTGGCAAAGAACGACAATGGCAGAAGACAGGCGATCAGGAATTGTCGAAACATGTTCAGGGCTTTATGGAATGTCGGATACATGGGGAATGAATACATATGGGGTTGCTATTGCGCCAGAAAGCGGGTGGCGATGCAGCTGTCGGCTATGCTGCCGTCCGCCTCGATGCCGCAGCCATAGACGCTGTCGTTGTACAGGCTGGTAATGAACATGGCCGGGGATGCGGCGCTACCGCTTAGCACGAAGTCGCTGGTGACGGCAAAGCCCTCTATCCCGTAGGGGGTGCAGTCGGCGAAGTCGGCGCCGCCCCCCGTAAGCTTGCAATGCGTGATGGTGCTGCTGCGGGCATTGGCAACGTAGACATTGGCGCCGGCAGTATCGGCGGCAATCTTCAGAATGCCGGCGAAGCGCTGCTCGTTGTCGCCGTCGATTGCGTGGCAGGACGAAAGCGAGGCATCGTTCCCAACACTGCAAACCGCCACGCTGTCGTCGAGATTGCCGATATAGGCGTACTTGCCGTCGGGGGAAAATGCGATCGTGGTAGGAGCCGTGAACGTGCCGTCGTTCTGGGCCTGGCAGGTGCTGGGCATGCCGTTGGGCGCAAGCGTGCAGGCGGTTACTTCGGACTTGGTTTCGCCGTTCAGGAAATACGCGTGGGTGCCGTAGGCGCCCGAGACCAGCCCGATCGAAACGGGCGTGTCCAGCGCGCCATTGGCGTCGGTCACCGTGCAGCTGCCGAAAGTGCCGTCGCCGGCAATCGTACAGACAGTCAACGTATTGTCTTCGTTGGCGACATAGGCCATTGTGCCTTCTGCATTGACGGCCAGGAACTCCGGATCCGTGAAGGTGCCGCCCCCCGTTGCCGGCGCGCACGACGAGATCGAACCGCCGGCGCCATCGCATACGAGTATGGAATCGGCATTGTCCTGCAGAAAATACACCGAGCCGGTGCGCGCATTCACCACCATCTGGTGCACGACGTCGGCGCCGTTCAGTTCCTGATTCTCGCAGGCGGAAAGATCGCCGGAGGCTCCGATGCTGCACGTGGTGAGCGTGTCGTCCTCGCTGAGGATGCGCAGCAGGCTTTGCGAACTATCGACTTTTTGAATGGCCAGGTTTTTGGGGCGATAGAACGCATCCGCGCTTTCCGTGGAGGCATTATTGCCCGAGCTCCCGTCGTCCGAACATCCCACAAGGGACAAGGCCGACGCGAGGACTACCAATGCGGTAACAACTTTTTTCATGGGTGGGAATTTTTTCGAATAGAGATATAGGGCAACGACGTACAGTAAAAAAACAGCCCGTGCGGCATGACTCCTCTCGGGCTGTAAAAGGCTTCAACACATGCAGTAATACTTATTTCATATGGAAATATAATTGTGTCTGAAAGGCATATGAATTACAAGGAGCTTAACGGGCATCCGCCCGTTTGCCAGGCCGCGCAGCTCCGGAACAGCGTGCTCTCCTGAAGTCCAGCCCCGGGGCAAGCCTATGGCATGCTTGGGCACTCAATCACTTCAACCTTGAAAGGTTCAGGCTATCTACCGGCCTGCAACCGATGCGGCCGCCGAAGCATTAAACTCAGTCACCGCTTCAAACCTCCAAGGCTTGCATCACCATGAAGAAAATCGGGTTTCTTTCCTTCGGCCACTGGACGCCGTCGCATCAATCGCAAACGCGCTCCGCCTCGGACACGCTCTTGCAATCCATAGATCTTGCCGCGGCCGCTGAAGAGCTCGGGCTGGATGGCGCGTATTTTCGCGTCCACCACTTCGCCCGCCAGCTCTCTTCGCCATTCCCGCTGCTTGCCGCGGTGGGCGCCAGAACACGGCGCATTGAAATAGGCACGGCGGTGATCGACATGCGTTACGAAAACCCTCTCTACATGATCGAGGATGCCGGCGCGGCCGATCTCATCGCGGGCGGACGCCTGCAATTGGGGATCAGCCGGGGTTCGCCGGAGCAGGTGATCGACGGCTGGCGCTATTTCGGGTTCCAGCCCGCCGAAGGGCAAACCGACGCGGACATGGGGCGCCAGCATGCCGAAGTCTTTCTCAAGCTGCTGCAAGGCGAAGGCTTTGCGCAGCCGAGCCCTCGCCCCATGTTCCCCAACCCGCCGGGCCTCTTGCGTCTCGAACCGCTGTCGGAAGGGCTGCGCGAGAGAATCTGGTGGGGCGCGGGCTCCAACGCCACGGCTGTCTGGGCTGCGAGGCTAGGCATGAACCTGCAAAGCTCGACCCTGAAAAATGATGAAACCGGCGAAGCTTTCCACGTCCAGCAAGCAGCGCAAATCCGGGCATACAAGGCCGCCTGGAAAGAGGCCGGCCACGCGCGGGAGCCGCGGGTCTCGGTCAGCCGCAGTATTTTCGCGCTGATGGATGACCGGGACCGGGCCTACTTCGGCCGCCCGGAAGAAAACACCGATCAAGTCGGCTTCATTGACGACAAGACACGGGCGGTGTTCGGCCGCAGCTACGCCGCCGAGCCGGACAAACTCATCGAGCAGTTGAAGAAGGACGAGGCCATCGCCGAAGCCGACACACTTCTGCTGACGGTTCCGAACCAGCTCGGCGTGGACTACAACGCGCACGTGATCGAGGCGATCCTGACCCACGTGGCCCCCGCGCTGGGCTGGCGATAACCACAATACCGTACGCAAACTCGACATCTTGCTATGCCCTGCTCGTTAGCCTAAAATGCATCACAATTGCAATGCAAAATGACGTCCCATGAAAACCGCCACCTTCCCTCCGCTCAGAGTCGACCCCCTGTTGCGCCAGGACACCGAAAGCGTTCTGCGTGAAGGAGAAAGCCTGTCCCAGTTCATCGAGCAAGCCGTACGAAGCCAGGTCGAATTGCGCAAGGCCAACGATGCCTTCCTGGCGCGCGGCCTGGCTTCGCGCGATCATGCACGGCAAACCGGTCATTATGTGGATGCCGAGACGGTATTGAACAAACTTCAGACGAAGTTGGATGCGGCCAAGAAGCGTAGCAGCAAGGCATGACCTACGCCGTTCGCTTCACGGAAGAGGCCGAAGCGGATTTGCTCCGGCTGTTCGACTTTTTGCTGGGGCAAGATCCGAACAACACGCAACTGGCTCAAAGGGCTTTGGAGCGGATTGCGCAAAGCATCGAATTACTTAGGCAGTTTCCATTCACCTGCCGCAAGGCCACTGCCAACAACCCCTATCTCCGCGAGCTGGTCATCTCGTTTGGCGCCTACGGATACGTTGCGCTATTCGAGATCGAACCGGACGATATGGTGACTATTCTCGCGGTGCGACATCAGCGAGAATCCGACTACCACTGAAGGGCAAGCCTACTCCGCAATGGCCTGGGCCAGCTTTTGGATGGACAGCGGCGCACAGCCCTCGGCATCGTTGCTGACCGTCACGTAGGCCGGCTGGCCCGCGCCCGTGATCCCGCGGATCGTGCGCGCCAGCACCGTGCGAGTAGGGATATCCTCGCTGCGAATGGCATTGAACGGATCGTGTTTTTTCTGCGCGTCGGCATACCCATACGCGCCGAAAATACGGTTCAGGTTCCACCGGCAGACCAGCGGCCTCGGCCATAGCGCGCGCAGCATCGGCAATTGCTCTTCAATCGGCGGCATCTTGCCATGCAGGCCCAGGCAAAAAGTGGCCCCATGCGCCTTGAGCGTGTCAACCAGCGCCTGGCCCAGCAGTTCAGGATCCCGCACCTCCACCGCGACGATCACGGCGCCGTGCGTGGACAAAGCCTCCCTGACAGCCGCCAGCATGCGGCCCAGTTTCTCAAACAGCGATGCGGAGCGACTCAGCCCCCCCAAAGGCAGAGGACTCAGCTGAAACACCAGAACACCGAGCTTGACGCCCAGGCCTTCGAGCGCCGGCCGCACAAATTCCTGGACAGCCAGCGACGGATCGAGGAAAGCCGGGTTGGCCTCGCGCGCCCTGCCTTCTTCGCCACGCACCTGGGCGTCGGTAATTCTGGCGGGACATTTGACGACGAAGCGGAAGCCGTCATCGACCTGCCCCGCATAAACAGCATACTGGCTTGCCGTCAGCGGGCGCCAGAAAGTGCGATCCACACAAACCGTGCGCAAAAGCGGATGCTGATGGTAGGCGCCAAGACCATGCTTCGACAGCGTGCTCGAATCGTATTCACCATCCCAGACCAGCCCTTCCCACCCCGGGTATGACCAGGTAGAGACGCCAAAACGCAGCGGCGTCGGAAGCTGCCGCGCGAGCGCGCACCATTCCTGCGCTGCAGGAGCGGGAAGCACCTTGGCCAGGCTACGGAGGGCAGAAAATTCCGGATTTCCACGAGAGGCCGCATGGTTCGAGGAGTTAGCCGGAGGCAGCGGAAGCGCATCTCCGAAAAGATCGTCTTGCATACTTGTCATGTTGGCACGGAGGTAGGCTACAGAGTACTCGAATCATGGCCCGCGGGAAGTAGGGCTATCGTGTTTCATTGGTCATCATTACTGCTGTGAGAAACATTTGTAGCCATCAGCCAAACTTTCATCTATCGCAGGCGCAGGCACAGACCTGACATCGGGAGCCTTCTCGGCTCATGCGAAATTTCGTGCGGCTGTAGGCTGGCCTTAAGACGGTTCAGCAATGACAGTGAGCACGGACGGTGGAGAATAATATAGGTACGTAGCTCTGCACACGTATCGGCTATAGCCTGGATCGAGACTCCATCAGTTCGGCTACTAGCATCAAATCTGCCAGACCGCTCCAAACGAGGCTTTCGTTATATTCTATTTCCGCGCGGCTAGACTCAATATAGAATTGCGTAGCTTCTGACTTTCTTCCAAACCGAAGTAGCTGAGCCCCAAGCCAATAAGACTCGACTCCATTCTTAGGCATGGCGGCAAACAGAGCCCTGGAGACTTTGCGGAAACCAAGCTGATCCAGGCATTCTATCGCGTCCAACTGGCAATAAGAATCGTCGCCGGCTCCTTTAGCTGCATTTAGAATGAGCTTAAGCGCCCGGGGATCCCCATGCTCTCCAACATATTCCATTGCACGCCAGACCTGATCAACCGGATCATCATTGCTGAGTAATTGTTCGAAGGTTATACCGTCCCTGACCTCATCTTCGAGCACGCTTTTCACAAGAGCTTCATCTATCGGAAACAGTAGTCTTTTGAGCAGTTCGGAAGCGTCCATGCTCTCAACGAGCGTTTTCGCTTCATTCGTTCGGCCAAGATCGTGAAGGAGACCGGCAAGAGTACGGCGATCCTTAGGGTCTTCGGGGGGGCAGGAGAGGCACTGATCCAGCCATGCATTCATATATGAATGACAGCCCGCCCAGTGCAGCTCCTGAGCTACCTCAACTTGCTCTGTAGCAGATAACGCACCGCAAAGCAGTCGACTTAGCGCACTCTGTGCAGCACTATGGAAAGGCGAAGCGGCATCAGCATAGCTTATGACAAGCGCGCAGGCCTCTACACGCTCACGTAGTCTGTTTCCTTCGTTTTCCGCGAAGACGAGCAGCGAACCATAATCGCTATAGAACCCGCGCCTCAGAAGCCGTGCTGCCTGCCCTGGCCATCCCGAATACTCCTCGTCAACCGAATCTCGAAGACTGGTACTCAATTCCTTGATGATCGGCGCGGCGGTGATCAGTGCCTGACCTCGACCAACCAGCTTGGCGTAAGCTTCCAGAACATCGGCGATTGACCACCACCCTATTTCCCCCGACAGCAATATCTGCTCGAGCCTGCTCGCGGCAAGCTCCCGATCCAGAGCTGCCGCGAGCTCGATTCCTTCGATCACCGTTTCCGTATCTTCACTACTAATCAGGATAACCAAAGGCAAAGAGAGCAACTCATGCAAGATCTGTTCCGCTCCGGCTCCGTCGCCTAGTTCGCGACAGAGCTTGGCCAATTCAACCATTTCCCAGATCGACAGAGGTCGGTCATCCTTAATGGATTGGATCACTGATTTCGTCAGTTCCGGCATCTTCAGCCTATCTGCAGCCTGCGCAATCTTCCGGCGATCTCGGAAAGTAAGTTCGGTAGAATTTGCTATATCATTGAGCACAACTTCCCACTCTACCGATGCATCTATTGCAAGCGTCTCTAATGCCTCGACGCGGGTAGCGATATCGATCGAATCATCCTGCGCGAGAAAGAGCAAAGAGCCCGATCGGAGATCAGCGCGCTGCTCTTTGGCGGCTTTCAGTCGCCATGCAGGAGGAATCCCCTCATCCCGGGAGATTTGACCAAGGAGTGCTTGCGCCTCGCTATTGTCGTCGGAGTTCCAAGCAGCATTAACTGCTTTAAGCGCGAGTTCTACAGACGTAGCAGGATGCGCGGCAATACGGATCAAAGGCTGTACTACCTCCTTATTTCTACCATATCTGCCAATGGTCTGAAGCGTCTCGATCCTAGCCAACAGGCTTATCTCGTTAGACTCTAGCGCCTTGTGTACCCGCGGCATCTCATTCAGCTTCCAACCTCGTGCTCCAAGCGAGGCCCCGACGCGCAGAACATCTCGCTCCGAAAGCTCCTCGTCGCTCAGCATGGCAAGCAGTTCAGAATAGACGAGGTCGTCATAGCCGTCCTCACCATCGATACAGATCAGGGCTTTAGCGGCCTCAACACGATCAGCCACGAGCTGCGTACGATCCTCCAGAAGAGCCATGAGCGGATCCCAAACAATATGGTTTCGCCCATGCTCCAGTTTGTCAAACGCGATGGCCGCACGCGTGCGATGGAAAACCTCAGCACTATCATCTCGTGCAATACGGGCGAAGGCAAAGGCGGCATGCCGCAAAAGACCAACACTCTTCAATGTTTCCGCAGCCCGAACGCGATCGCAAACTGCGATTTCGCTGTTACGAACGATGGTACCCAGCTCTCTCTGGCCGAGCCGTGCATCCCCTAGTTCACATAAAACGCCCGCAGCTCTGATACGCAGACCGATATCATCATCTATCAGGAAATCCGAAAGTAGTGAGCGAGCATCTTCCGGCGCGCCGAGTAGCGCCACGCTTCGTGCCAACTGCGGCTCCCTCAAAGACCGTGCTCGAGAGAGAACGAAGGAGGACATCGCCCCCCCATCGAGGAGCGGCAGCGCATGCTCGATCAGGTTGACGGCCTTGTAAACACCATCATGTCCGTCGAGCAGATGTGCAACTGCCGCCTCCACGGTAGAACGGGCTTCGTCCGCCATGTCGAGACGAACAAGTTGCTCAATAGTGAACCAGTCGATCTCTAGCTCATTTGCATCGAGGCTAGAACGAAGTGCTGATCGCGCTTCTTGACCGAAACCAAGATCGGCGAGTGCACGGGCTATTTCAGCTTTTTCGCGCATCCTCTCGCAAGACGTGAGCATTTGCTCCAAAGCCTTCTTGCCCGTCAACTGGTCCTGATGAATCGCTATCAGTCGGGCAGCCTCGACCGCATCGCCGAGCTTGAGGGCATCGACCTCATCCGGCAGTTGGGCTGCAGCCTTCAGATAAGGTATCGCAAGTTCGGCTTCCCCAATCTCCATCAATCGCGCCAGCGTGCTGGAAAATATCCGATCAGGTTCGGTATTCTCATCAATTGCGCAAAGATCAGCGAGAAGCTGCCGATTCTGTGGCGTCCGTTCCTGCTCATAAAGAATGGATGCGGCGTCGATCATCGTCCAATCTTCCTCACCGTTCTCCGCCACATCGCGCAGCGCTTCGAGTGCTTCCTCGCGATAGTCGTGTTTGAGCAGAAGCTCCGCTGCAGCCACTTTATCTGGCGGATAACCATCATGTCTGCCTGCTACCCAAAGAAGGTGGTCCAGCGCTTCGTCGAACTCCCCCGCATCGAGCAGGCATTCCGCAAAGAAAGTATCGGACGTCAAGGCGGTGGAATCGAGTTCCTTAATCAGTAGACGGCGGACGGCTACGCTTGCTTCGGCAAGTATCACGAGAATGCGATGAGCCAGGATGAGAGGTCCAGACTCCTTCGCCTCACTTATGAAACGCTCAGCAATACTGACGGCAATCTTACTGTGCCCCTGGCGTCGCGCTGCGGCTATGACGTGAGCGGCACATTGGAGACCTTCCTCACCATATTCGAGGAGGGACCGCAGAACGGGTTCCACATTCTGGTCATCGAGGTCCCAGCGGAGCAGAAGCTGCTCCATCATTGCCCACCCCTCACGAAAAGGCTCGACTTCTTTCAAGGTTCCAGAACCGGGACTGTACCGTCTGGCGAGATCCAGCGCACGATAGTAGGAGCGGAGCAGATCGTGCGAGAAAGTGTACTTATTGCTGCTGCAGCGGACCAATGCTGTACGGTCGAGCAACCCGCTAAGAGCGTCTTCCGCACCTAAGGCAGAGAAACTGCCCGTAAGTGCTTGAACAAGAGACTTATGCTGACGAACCAAATCCGCAGCCGAGATATCATTTTCCGCAATGATGCGCAATAGCTCACTTAAGAAAACCATCTTACTGGCATCGGCCCCAGTCGCTTTCTCAAGCGCGTTAGCAGCATAGTGTTCATATAGATCGATTTTTCGCTCGTGCAATTCACCGGTTTTGGCGAAAAGCTGGGCAGACATGGCGAGAAACAGCGGAACTCCTCCGATAAACCGGTATTCTCGCAAAGTAAGAAGCTTCACAAACTTTTCGCGAAGGGTCGAGTCCGCAATATAGCTTGCCGCAAAACCTGCTTGTCCAGTGGTGTTGATCGGCTCAACTGTCCAGTAGGAAAATGCGCTACTAGTCGGAATTGAAACAACTGCTTCGGGTCTCGTGGCGACAATGAATCGGAAACCACCGTCCTGTTCAGCATGAAGGCGGATGGCATCCCATACATCTCGACGTTGGGGACTTTCGATCTCATCAAGGCCATCGACGAATATGAGCCAGTTCCGATGGCCGTTCACGGCATTTGCAACGAAAAAATCAGAGGGTAAAGGCCATCGCAGTCTTCCACCAAGACTTGAAGTCACGGCGCGGTGAAGCGCGGTCGCGACATCTCCCGAATCCACCAGGTCTGCCGCGCTAATCCAACAGGGAAGCCGTAGGTCATCAAAGGCGACTTCGTGTCTGTCCTGGAGTAGTGTCTGGGCCGCCGTCCAGGCCAGATATCGCAAGAAGGTCGATTTCCCGCTGCCTCCATCCCCCTCAATAATGTGATTACCTTCCAGTGCGATGTCAGACTGTGCAAAAGAGGGGGCGGAGAACGTCGTATCCGTCAAGGGTCGGATCGAAATCGGCACGTAATCGTTCGACAAAATCCGATCTTGATCCAGCGCTGGAAACCGATTGCAGTAAGAAGCCGTCGCGGTGACGAAATCGCGACGCAGCAAGAGCATATCCAGGGACGCCGCAAACCCTGGCTCCTCGCTCAGCAAGGTACGAATGGCCTTCTCACGCTGCGATGGCGTCGTCGCCTCCTGCCAGTTCTTCTCAAACGACGCATACGCTTTCGACGAGGCCCGAGCTCGGCGAAACCGCCGAGATAAAGACACGCCCAATGAGCTCAAGCTTCGTACTGTAGCGGTAGCAGTGACCTCAATACCTTTGGAGGCAAGGTCAGTCGCAATTTCCGGCAACGCTTCCGCCAGGTACGGTGAAAGCTCGGACGCGAGATAGGTAATGTTGGGGATGGTTGACACTTGCTGATAATACCGTTGCCGTGGTACCTCTCCAAACGAGTGTGGGCCAATCACGCCATCCAGATTGAAAGCAAGTGGCTCCACGAGCTGAAGCAGCATAACCAGCCACACAGCCTGCTAATCATCGCTTCTAACAGCCGTCCGACAAGGGGTGGGTCCCCCATTTCCGCAGAAATCCATTGATTGATTGGAGCGGGTGATGGGAATCGAACCCACGACGGAAGCTTGGGAAGCTTCAGTTTTACCATTAAACTACACCCGCGCTAGCTGGAAACATAAGCCTCTGGCGGCTTTTGCGGTTTCCTATATCTTGCTGCGGATGAGATTATAGCAGCGCCAACCACAGGTTTGCTCGGCGGCCGTCTTCCGGACGGCTATCTTATAATCCGTCCATGAGCGACACACCCCTTCCCAAGATTCCCGACATCACGGCCGGCATGGAAACCGAACAGGCTGCCAAGCCGCATCCGGGCGGCAGCCATATCCGCAGCTTCGTGCATCGGCGCAGCCACATTACCCCTGGGCAACAAGAAGCCCTGGAACGCCTATTGCCCAAATGGGCCCTTCCCTACCAGCCTGCCCTCCTGGACTTCGGCCAGGTGTTCGGCCGCACGGCGCCTACGGTGCTGGAAATCGGCTTCGGCATGGGTGAAACCACCGAAAAGATTGCGCTGGCGCGGCCCGGCGACAATTTCCTGGGCATCGAGGTGTTCAACGCCGGCGTGGGCGCCATGCTGCGGCGTATCGAGGCTTCGGAACTGCCGAACGTGCGCATCATTCAGCACGATGCCGTGGAAGTGGCCCGCGACATGATCGCGCCCGATTCCCTGGCCGGCGTGCATATCTACTTTCCCGACCCCTGGCCCAAGTCCCGGCACCACAAGCGCCGCCTCATCCAGCCGCCATTCATCCAGTTACTGGCCAGCCGCATCAAGCCTGGCGGCTACATTCATTGCGCCACCGACTGGCAGAACTACGCCGAGCAGATGCTGGCCGTATTAAGCGGCGAGCCCAGCCTAGCCAATACCTGCGAAGGCTATGCGCCGCGGCCGGACTTCCGCCCCCAGACCAAGTTCGAGACCCGAGGCCTGCGCCTGGGGCACGGCGTATGGGACCTGATCTTCACTCGCAAGGCCTGATATGTACCCAGCCATAGAACCCTATCGCCACGGCTTCCTGCAAACCGAAGACGGCCATCAAATCTATTGGGAGCTTTGCGGCAACCCGCAAGGCAAGCCCGCCATCTTCCTGCATGGCGGCCCCGGCAGCGGATGCTCGGCCGCGCACCGGCGCCTGTTCGACCCCCAGCGCTACAACGTCCTGCTGTTCGACCAGCGCGGCTGCGGGCGCTCTACCCCCCACGCCAGCCTGGAGCACAATACCACCTGGCATCTGGTGGCCGACATCGAGCGCCTGCGCGCCGAAATCCTGCAAACCGAGCAAAGCCTGATCTTCGGCGGCTCCTGGGGCTCCACGCTGGGACTGGCCTATTCCGAAACGCATCCGCAGCGCGTCAGCGCGCTGATCCTGCGCGGCATCTTCACCGTGCGGCGCGCCGAATTGCTGTGGTTCTACCAGGAAGGCGCCTCGTGGCTGTTCCCCGATGCCTGGCAAAATTACCTTGCCCCCATACCGCCCGAAGAGCGCCACGACCTGATGGCCGCCTACCGCAAGCGCCTGACGTCAAGCGACCGCAATCTGCAACTGTTGGCCGCCCACGCCTGGAGCCAATGGGAAGACCACACCATTTCCCTGCTACCAAACGAACAGCACCGGCAGTCTCATGTCGCCGACGCCGCGGCCCTGGCCTTTGCTCGCATCGAGAACCATTATTTCGTCAACCGCGGCTTCATGGACGAAGGCCAGTTGCTACGCGACGCCCACAAGCTGCATGGCATTCCCGGCGTCATCGTGCAAGGCCGGTATGACGTGTGCACCCCCGCCAAGACCGCCTGGGAACTGCACAAAGCCTGGCCGCAAGCGGAGTTCCACCTGGTGGACGACGCCGGGCACGCCTTCGACGAGCCCGGCATTCTGCGCCACCTGCTGGCCGCCACCGACAAATTCGCTGGATAAGCCATGAAGATCACCATCAACGGAAAGCAGCAAGACGCCGGCCAGGCCCGCACCGTGGACGACCTGGTGGCCGCGCTGGGCTACAAGGGCAAGCGCATCGCCGTCGAGCGCAACGGCGACATCGTTCCCAAAAGCCAGCATGCGCTGGTCGAGCTGGCCGAGAATGACGCCATAGAGATTGTAGTGGCGGTGGGGGGAGGTTGACAGTAAGCCACCATCGACAATAAGAAACGGGCGCCTTTTTCTAGGCGCCCGTTTTCATCTTTCACTCAAGGCTTCGTCGCGCAACAACGCAATTGGTGAAGCTGCCTAGCGCATGCCCCCAAAACCGCCCTTGCCCAGCCCCTTCAACCCGCCCATAGCGCGCATCATCTTGGCCATGCCGCCTTTTTTCATCATTTTCATCATGCCCTGCATCTGCTCGAACTGAGCAAGCAGACGGTTGACTTCCTGCACCGGCACGCCCGAGCCCGCGGCGATGCGGCGCTTGCGCGAGGCTTTGAGCAACTCGGGCTTGGCGCGCTCGGCTGGCGTCATGGAATTAAGGATGCCTTCGGTGCGGCGCAATTGCTTTTCGGCCTGGCCGCCCTGCAACTGGCTGGCGGCCTGGGCAAACTGGGCCGGCAGCTTTTCAAGCATGGAGCCCATGTCGCCCATTTTCTTGACCTGCTGCAGTTGATCGCGAAAATCGTTCAGGTCGAACTTGTTGCCCGACTTGAGCTTGGTGGCCAGCTTTTGCGCCTCGGCGATATCGATGTTCTTTTGCGCCTGCTCGACCAGCGACACGATGTCGCCCATGCCCAGCACCCGCTGCGCCATACGCTCGGGGTGGAAGGGCTCCAGGCCGTCGAGCTTTTCCGACAAGCCCACGAACTTGAGCGGCTTGCCGGTAACGTGGCGCACCGAAAGCGCCGCGCCCCCGCGCGCGTCGCCGTCCAGCTTGGTCAGCACCACGCCGGTAAGCGGCAGCGCGTCGGCAAACGCCTTGGCCACGTTCACCGCGTCCTGACCCTGCATGGCGTCGACCACAAACAGAGTTTCGACGGGGTTGAGCAGGTCGTACAAGGCGCGGATTTCGCGCATCATGGCCTCGTCGATGCCCAGGCGGCCCGCCGTGTCCACGATGAGCACGTCGTAGTGGTGGCGCTTGGCGTGATCCAGCGCGTTGCGGGCGATGTCTTCAGGCTTCTGCCCGCCGTCGGACGGCAGGAAATCCACCTGGACCTGGCTGGCCACCGTCTTCAACTGGTCGATGGCCGCCGGGCGGTAGACGTCGGCGCTGACGACCAGCACCTTTTTCTTGCCGGTTTTGCGGCCATGTTGGACATGATTGCCTTCGCTGAGCCACTTGGCCAGCTTGCCGGTGGTGGTGGTCTTGCCCGCCCCCTGCAAACCGGCCATGAGGATGACGGCCGGCGGCTGGGCCGCCAGCGAAAGCTCGCTGCCCTCGTCGCCCTGGCCGCCGTCCATCAGCGCCGTCAGTTCCTTGTGCACTACGCCCACCAGCGCCTGGCCGGGGTTCAGGCTGCCCACCACCTCCTGGCCCAGGGCGCGTTCCTTCACCCGAGCGACGAAGTCGCGCACCACGGGCAGTGCCACATCGGCTTCCAGCAACGCCATGCGCACTTCGCGCAGCATTTCCTGGGTATTGGCTTCGGTGAGGCGCGCCTCGCCCCGCATGGTCTTGACGACGCGGGAAAGGCGCTGGGTTAGATTTTCAAGCATGACGATGGTTTCGCTTAAACTAGTTGGTGTAACTGGATACGGTCTAAAATGCCGTGATCAGGGCATTATGCCCTGTCTGTCCCATTCGAACTCAAGGACTATGTCAGCTGACATTGTATTTCACTCGCTGGCCGCGCTGGCCTACGCCATTTTAGGCATTTCACTGTGGCGCCCTCTTGTGCAAAACGGCTCCCAGGGCAAGGCCGGCCGGGTGCGCCGCATATGCCTGCTGGGCGCCATAGCCTTGCACGGCATCGCCCTGGAAAGGGCCGTGCTGCACGGCGGCAGCCTGCACCTGGGCTGGGCGCTGGCGCTTTCGGTGGCCATCTGGCTAGGCATGATCGTATTCTGGCTGGAAAGCCTGACCATGCGCATCGACGGCCTGCTGCTCATTCTACTGCCGGCCGCCACCCTGGGCACCGTGCTGGCCGCCCTGTTTCCGCACAGCCACCTCATCGACCACGCCAACAACGACTGGCTGCGCATCCACCTCATCATCGCCTTCATTGCCTACGGCCTGATCACCGTGGCCGCCATGCAGGCCATACTCATGGCCACGCTCGACCGCTACCTGCACCGCCCCGTGGAACAAGCCGAGCAGCGCAGCAGCATCAGCCGCGCCCTGGAATCCCTGCCGCCCCTGCTGGTGCAGGAACATGTGCTGTTCCGGCTGATCTGGTTCGGCTTCGTCATGCTGACGCTTACCGTCATCACCGGCGTCATCGTTTCCATGGGAATCAGCAACTACCCCTTCCCCCTGGACCACAAGACCATCTTCACCCTGCTGGCCTGGGTTACCTTCGGCGTGCTGCTCATCGGCCGCTACGCGCGCGGCTGGCGCGGCCGGCAGGCCCTGCGCTGGACGCTGGTCGGCTTCGCCTTCGTCGTGCTGGCCTACACCGGCAGCCGGTTCGTGCTGGACGTCATTTTGCAACGAGGCTAACGTGGGCAAGCTTGCATTCTGGTTCATCGTCATTGTGGGCGGCCTGATCGTCGCCCGCCTGCTGGCCCGCCAGGCCGGCAAGGAAAGCCAGCCGCGCCCCGTGCGGCAGGCCGCGCCGCGCTCCGGACGAGGCTCCCCCGAAACCATGGTGCGCTGCGCCCACTGCGGCATCCACCTGCCACGCTCCGAAGCCCTGCTCGTCGGCGGCAAAACCTGGTGCAGCAAAGAGCACGCCAAGCTGGGAGCCCCCAAATGAGCGCCCTGGCCCTGGACCGGCAAGGCTGGCTGAAACCCCACGCCACCGTCACCCTGGCCCCCTCGCCCAATTGCGACAAGCGCCCGCGCGGCGTCGAGCCCACCCTGCTCGTCATCCACAACATCAGCCTGCCGCCGGGCCAGTTCGGCGGCCCCGAAATCGTCGACTTCTTCCAGAACAAGCTAGACTACGACTCCCACCCCTGGCTGGACCGCCTGTGCGGCGTCACGGTTTCCGCCCACTTCCTGGTGCGCCGCGACGGCCAGGTCGTGCAGTTCGTCTCCACCGACGAACGCGCCTGGCATGCCGGCGTCTCCAGCTTCAAGGGCCGTGAGCGCTGCAACGACTTTTCCATCGGCATCGAGCTGGAAGGCACCGACACCGAGCCCTACACCGACGAGCAGTACGAAACGCTGCAGAGCCTGACCCGCGCCTTGCGCGCCCGCTACCCGCTAAGCGCAGTATGGGGCCACGAACACATCGCCCCCCAGCGCAAGACCGACCCCGGCCCGGCGTTCCAATGGCGCAGGTATGCCCGCGAAAGCCAGTGGCTGCTGAGGGAATTGCCGCCGCTGGCGTAGGTGGCCGCTGCCACC
>NZ_DATMGA010000040.1:0-10912 GCF_035555955.1 Eoetvoesiella sp.
GTCGGCGGGCAGCACCGGGGCGCTCGAGCCGCCGGGAATCACGGCCTTGAGCTTGCGCCCGCCCCTGACCCCGCCGGCCAGTTCCAGCAAGGTCGAGAACGGCGTGCCCAGGGGAATCTCGTAGTTGCCGGGCAGCTCGACGTCGCCCGACACGGAAAACAGCTTGGTGCCGCCGTTATTGGGCAGGCCGGTTTCGAGGTATTCCTTGGCGCTGTGCCGGAATATCCAGGGCACGGCCGCGAAGGTCTCGGTGTTGTTGATGGTGGTGGGCTTGCCGTAAAGGCCGAAGCTGGCCGGGAACGGCGGCTTGAAGCGCGGCTGGCCTTTTTTGCCTTCCAGCGATTCCAGCAAGGCGGTTTCCTCGCCGCAGATGTAGGCTCCGTAGCCATGAAAGGCATGCAGCTGGAAGTTGAAGTCCGAGCCGAGGATCTTGTCGCCCAGGAAGCCGGCGGCGCGCGCTTCTTCCAGCGCTTCCTCGAAACGTTCGTAGATGTCGAAGATTTCGCCGTGGATGTAGTTGTAGCCTACGCTGACGCCCATGGAATAGGCGGCGATGGCCATGCCTTCGATCACGATGTGGGGGTTGAAACGCAGGATGTCGCGGTCTTTGAACGTGCCCGGCTCGCCTTCGTCGGAATTGCACACCAGGTATTTCTGGCCCGGCAAGGCGCGCGGCATGAAGCTCCATTTGAGCCCGGTGGGGAACCCGGCGCCGCCGCGGCCGCGCAGGCCCGAAGCCTTGACCTCGGCCACGACTTCCTCGGGCTTCATGCCCGAGGTAAGGATTTTGCGCAAGGCCTCGTAGCCGCCGCGCTTGACGTAGTCGTCCAGATGCCAGTTGCTGCCGTCCAGGCCGGCAACGATTTGCGGATTGATGTGGCGGCCATGGAAAATCATGCTGCGCGATGCGTCGTCGCCCGGTGTGGCCAGCAAGCCGTGGGAAAACCGCTGCAAGGTTTCCGGAGCGTTCATCGCGATTCTCCGTTCTGTTTAAGTTCGTCGAGCATGGCGTCGATCTGCTCCGGAAGCATGCGCACGCACATATGCTTGTTGTTGACCAGCATGACAGGCGCATCGCCACAGGCGCCCATGCACTCGCCTTCTTGCAGCGTGAACAGGCCGTCTTCGGTGGTTTCGAAAAAATCGATGCCCAGTTTTTCCTTGAGGTAGTCGGCGGCCTTCACGCCGTCGCGCAGCGCGCAAGGCAGATTGGTGCATACCGTAAGCTTGTAGCGGCCCACCGGCTTGGTATCGAACATATTGTAGAAAGTGGCGACCTCCTGCACCGCAATGGGCGGCTCTTGCAGGTACGAGGCCACGTCTTCGATGACTTCGGTGGAAACCCAGCCTTTTTCATCCTGGGCGACAGCCAGCGCCGCCATGATGGCGGAACGCTTTTGATCGGCCGGGAACTTGGTGAGCTCCTTGTCGATCTTTTTGTAGGCTTGTTCGGAAAGCAGCATAATTTGTATCCGGTATTTATCTTGACGCGGCGCCGATCAACGATCGATCTCGCCAAACACGATGTCCAATGTCCCGATAATGGTGACGGCGTCGGCAATCATGTGCCCGCGCGTCATCTCGTCCAGAGACTGCAGGTGCACAAAACCCGGGGCGCGGATCTTGAGGCGGTAGGGTTTGTTGGCCCCGTCGGAAATAACATAGGTTCCGAATTCGCCCTTGGGATGCTCGACCGCGGCATAGGCCTCGCCCTTGGGCACGTGCATGCCCTCGGTGAACAGCTTGAAGTGGTGGATGAGATCTTCCATGCCGGTCTTCATGTGCTCGCGCGAGGGCGGCGCCACCTTGTGGTTATCGACGATGACGGGGCCGGGATTGTTGCGCAGCCATTCGACGCACTGGCGAATGATGCGGTTGCTTTCGCGCATTTCGGCAATGCGGACCAGGTAGCGGTCGTAGCAGTCGCCATTGGTGCCCACGGGAATATCGAAATCGATGCGGTCGTAGACTTCATAGGGCTGCATTTTGCGCAGATCCCATTCGACGCCCGAGCCCCGCAGCATGGGGCCGGTAAAGCCCAGCGCCTTGGCGCGTTCGGGATCGACCACCCCGATGCCCACCAGCCGCTGCTTCCAGATGCGGTTGTCGGTAAGCAGGACTTCGTATTCGTCGACACAGGCCGGGAAGCGGTTGGTGAAGTCCTCGATGAAATCCAGCAGCGAACCCGAACGGGCTTCGTTCATGGCCTTGACTTCCTTGGCGCCACGATACTTGCTGGTCTCGCCGTATTGCGGCATGGTGTCGGGCAGGTCGCGGTACACGCCGCCGGGACGGTAGTACGCCGCGTGCATGCGGGCGCCCGAAACCGCCTCGTAGCAGTCCATGAGGTCTTCGCGTTCGCGGAAGGCATACAGGAACACCGCCATGGCGCCCACGTCGAGCGCGTGCGAACCGATGGACATGAGGTGGTTGAGAATGCGCGTGATTTCGTCGAACATGACGCGGATGTACTGGGCCCGCAGCGGCACTTCGATGCCCAGCAGCTTTTCGACCGTCATGACGTAGGCATGCTCGTTGCACAGCATGGAGACGTAGTCGAGCCGGTCCATGTAAGGCAGCGTTTGCAGGTAGGTGCGGGTCTCGGCCAGCTTTTCGGTGGCCCGGTGCAAAAGTCCGATATGCGGGTCGGCGCGCTGGATGACCTCGCCGTCGAGCTCCAGGACCAGGCGCAGCACGCCGTGCGCCGCAGGGTGCTGCGGGCCAAAGTTCAAGGTGTAGTTTTTGATGTCAGCCATTTCTCTTAACGCTCTATTCCGTAGCCCTCTTCGCGCACGACACGCGGGGTGATCTCACGCGGCTCTATGGTGACCGGCTGGTACACCACGCGCTTCTGCTCGGTGTCGTAGCGCATTTCCACCGTTCCGGAAATCGGGAAGTCCTTGCGGAACGGATGGCCGATGAAGCCGTAGTCGGTAAGGATGCGGCGCAGGTCGGGATGACCTTCGAACACGATGCCGTACAGATCGAACGCCTCGCGCTCGAACCAGTTGGTATTGGGCCAGACATTGACCAGGGAGGCGATTACGGGGAAGTCTTCGTTGGGCACCCAGCCACGCACGCGCACACGCCAGTTGTTCGCCACGGAAAGCAGGTGAACCACTACCGCGAAACGCTGGGGAAACCGCGCGCTGGCGTCCTGGTAGGTCGGCGCGCCCCAACCGGAATAATCGACGCCGCACAGGTCGATGCACAGCGCAAACCCCAGCGATGGATTGTCGCGCAAGGCCAGGCAGGTATCGACCCATTGTTCGGCGGGCACTTCGAGCGTCAGTTCGCCCAGCGCCTCGGTGCAGTTGAGGGTTTCGCCGAAATGGGCGGTCAAATTGGTTTTTAGCGTTTCAAGCCGTGTCATAGTGCGAGCAGTTGGAACGTGAATGGATGGGCGCGGGGCCTAGCGGGCGATCGTATTGGTCAGGTGGATCTTGTTCTGCAATTGCAGCAGGCCGTACACCAGGGCTTCCGCCGTGGGCGGGCAGCCGGGCACGTAGATGTCGACCGGCACGATGCGGTCGCAGCCGCGCACCACCGAATATGAATAATGGTAGTAGCCGCCGCCATTGGCACAGGACCCCATGGAGACCACCCAGCGCGGCTCGGGCATCTGGTCGTAGACCTTGCGCAGCGCGGGCGCCATCTTGTTGCACAAGGTGCCGGCGACGATCATCAGGTCGGACTGGCGCGGACTGGGACGAAAGATAATGCCGAACTGGTCAAGGTCGTAGCGGGCCGCACCCGCATGCATCATTTCGACCGCGCAACAGGCAAGGCCGAACGACATGGGCCACATCGACCCCGTCTTGGCCCAGTTCAGGAACTTGTCCGCGCTGGTGGTGATAAAACCTTCTTTAAGAATGCCGTCAATAGCCATGATTTTGCCTAATAACTTGTATAGCGAAGCGCCGCATGGCGCCGCCGTTTACGCTGAGCCTCGCGCGGCGCGAGCTGCGCACGCAAAGACCCCGCGCACTATTCCCAGTCGAGCGCGCCTTTTTTCCACTCGTAGATGAAGCCCACGGTAAGCACCGCAAGAAAGACCATGACCGTCCAGAATCCAACGATTCCGACCGTGCCGGTGGAGATGGCCCAGGGAAACAGGAAGGCGATTTCCAAATCGAACAAAATGAACAGGATGGCGACGAGGTAGTAGCGCACGTCGAACTTCATGCGCGAGTCGTCAAAGGCCTCGAAACCGCACTCGTAGGCCGATAGCTTTTGCTCGTCGGGACGATGGGGCCCAAGCACGCGGCCCACCGTCAACAATACGAAACCGATCAGGGTGGCGACAACAATAAAAAGCAGTACGGGAAAATACTGTTGCAAATTCATGCCAAGCATCCAATCTCAATAAGTAAACCGTAGGATTGTAGCATTTTGAACATGTATTCCACCTGAACCTGGGCAATGTTGAAACAAAGTCGCGGCAATAAGGTCCATTGCCGCCGGACGTTGCATGAACAGCGTTAAAAATCCATGAAAATCATGGGATTTTAATTTTTTTTCGACGTAAAAAAACCACCCGGATTCCGGATGGTTTTTCAGCAAGGCAAGGCCATTGCCCCGGCCCATGCCCGGCGTGCCGGGCGACATGGCCGGGCAATGCGCGCCAGTTAGAACTGATGGCGGATGCCGGCGCCGACAAACGTCGACTTCAGGTCGTCCTGCATGGCTGCATGGTCGGCGTACGAACCCACCGCGTACAGATTGGTGCGTTTGGACAAGGCATAGCTATAGCCCAGGCTGTAGATATGCTGCTTGCTGAGATCGCCGTCATGCACGCCCGTGGAGCGGGGATCGGCCATGCCCCACGAAGCCATGAGCGAGCCATTGGCGCCCACCGGCGCGCTCAGGCCAACGGTGTACGAATTGACTTTCAGGCCGTCGTCCGCGTAATAGCCGGTGCTGTCCGTCTGGGCGCCCAGGTCGGCATACTGGATGGGGGAGAGCCAGCCGTTGCGCGTCTGGCCAAAGCCAAGGTGCAGCTTGACGATATTGAAGTCGTAGCTTGCGCCCAGATTCCAGCTCTTGATCGAAACGCCGTTGTCGTCGGGATCGGCAAAGGTTTCCGCCGACTTGAGCTGATCGTAGGTCAGCGCGGCGGCAATGGGGCCGTTGGTATAGCGCAAGCCGGTGGTCCACGCACGGGAGTTGGGTTCGCTGCCGCCGCTGGTCTTGAACTGCTGGCTGCCGTTGTTGTTGAACGAGTACCCGACGCCGAACTGGAAGCCCGCAAAATCGGGAGTCTGGTACATGATCATGTTGTCGTAGCGGACACTGTCGGCCGCACCGAACGTGGCGCCCGCGCGCGCCTGGCTCCAGTCGGTGCCGAAGGGGCTGGCCACGCCTGCGAAATACTTGGTGGCGATATTGGTCTGGCGGCCGAAGTCCAGGCGGCCCCAATTATCGGAATCCAGGCCGACGGTGGCTTGGCGGCCGAACAGGCGGTCGTTTTGCAAGGATTGGCCGGTGCCGGCGTCAAAACCGCTTTCCAGCACGAAAACCGCCCTGAGGCCTTCGCCCAGATCTTCGGACCCCCTCAGGCCCCAGCGGCTGGGCGACTCGCCGCCGCTGAGCACACCGGTACGGGTACCCTTGTAATCGACGCCTCCCACGGTGCCCTTGACGCGTTGATAGGATATGCCGGCATCCACAATGCCGTACAAAGTGACCGACGTTTCAGCCTGGGCGGTGCTGGCAAGGCCAGCGAAACCGGCCACCAACGCTGCGGCGAGCAGTGTTTTTTTCATTTGGCAATTCTCCGTAGATTTGAGTAAATCGGCCATGGCGCTGCGATCTCGCCCAGCCTTGTTTGCCTTATATGCGGCCATCAAGGGCCAAGGCGGCCGCTGAACACCCTTGCGGAATGCGTGCGGCTTATGTGTCCATCCTAAACCCATCGCCCATGCAATAAAAGTGAAACACTGGCGCCAGTGGCTTTTTGCAGACGAAACGTAAACGAGTATGTCCCAAACGTAAACGCATATTTCTCGCATCCGAAAAGCCATTTCGGTGCGTTACGGAATCGACGGACACAGCCCTCCCCCGCCCCCGGCGGCTGGGCGAAGGCGCAAAACCCCTAGGAGCGTGGTCGGTAGAAACAGAAAGCCGGAGCCGGCCAAAGCCGTGCCACAAAATAAAAAACCACCCCGAAGGGTGGTTTTTGCGAGATGAACTCGCCTTGTTCCAAGGCCGGCCCGGTGAACCGGGGCGGCTGGGGCATGGCCAGGCCATGCCCGCCGATTAGAACTGGTGACGGATACCGGCGCCGACGAAGGTCGACTTCAGGTCGTCGGCAAACAGCACGTGCTTGGCATACGAACCGACGGCGTACACATTGGTGCGCTTGGACAGAGCGTAGGAGTAGCCCAGGCTGTAAACCTGTTGCTTGTTGCCCGAATCGCCCGTCGTGTCGTCACGCAGGTCGGCCATGGTCCAGCCGGCCAGAACCTTGCCGTTGGCGCCAACCGGAGCGCTCAGACCCAGCGAGTAGGAGTTGACCTTCAGGCCATCGGCGGCAGCCATGGAGAAAGACTTGGCAAGATCGCTGTACAAAGCGGAAGGAGCGGAGAACCAGCCGTTGCGGGTCTGACCGAAACCAGCGTGCACCTTCACGACTTCGAAGTCATAGCTGGCGCCGATGTTCCAGGAACGAACGTTGACACCGGTATCGCCCTTGACGTTGGAGCCGGTTTCAGCCGACTTGAACTGGTCATAGGTCAGAGCAGCGGCGATGGGGCCGTTTGCGTAGCGCAGGCCAGTGGTCCAGGCGCGAACGTTAGGCTCGTCGCTGCTGCTGGTCTTGAACTGCTGGCTGCCGTTGGCGTTGAACGAGTAGCCCAAGCCGAACTGGAAGCCCGCGAAGTTCGGGGTTTGATACATGACCATGTTGTCGTAGCGCTGGCTGGCGGCGGCGCCGAAAGCCGTGCCGACTTGAGCCTGGCTCCAGTCGGTGCCGAAGGGGCTGGCCACGCCTGCGAAGTACTTGGTGGCGATGTTGGTTTGACGGCCGAAGTCAAGTTGACCCCATGCGTCGGACAGCAGGCCAACCGTGGATTGACGGCCGAACAGCTTGTCGGACTGCGAAGTCACGCCGGTGCCGAGGTCGAAGCCGTTTTCCAGCACGAAGACTGCCTTGAGGCCTTCGCCCAGGTCTTCGGTGCCCTTCAGGCCCCAACGGCTGGACGATTGTCCGCCGCTGAGCATGCCGGTGCGGGTAAGCTTGTCGCCAGCAAGGGAATCGCCCTTGATTTGTTGATAGCCGATACCGCCATCGACGATACCGTACAGGGTGACCGACGTTTCCGCCTGAGCAACGCCAGCGAAGCCGGCGATCAGAGCAGCTGCGAGCAGAGTCTTTTTCATGTCAAGAAATCTCCGTAGATTTGAGTAATTGGCGGCACGGTCAGAATTTGCCACGCCGCCTATTTAACTCCACGATGGGAAGTTGTAGCTATTGCATCAAAATTCGGCCGCACTGGCTATCAAGACATTCATAAAAGCTCTTCTTTTCTTTTTTTCTGTTGGAGTGATGCAACAAAACTTGAAATCCAGCCCCCAAAACCTCGGGTTTACCCTTGGTAAAAAGAGCTGACAACTAGCGGCCGCTCTTATGAGATTTCTATCTATAATTATTCTAGGAATCTATGTTAAATATTTGTTTCAGTTAATATTTCCAATATGGATTATTGCTGGAAACAAAAGCTGCAGCATCACCTGGCAATCTTTTCAATAAGGTAAACCCTTTGTTTTTATTGGAAAAATGCTAGGGATTACACGTACTTGTTCCACCTATAACATGAGAAAAGCTCATTAATACCAGCAACCCATTCCTTGCGGCCGAATACGCCAAACGGCTCAATCCAGCTTTTCCAGCAGCGATGAAAAGACCTGGGCCGCGGGGGACAGCGGACGCTCGGCGCGCTCCAGCCTGAACAATGGCCGCCGGAGCGTCGCGGCGCCGGCCAATTCCAAGGTTTGAACCCGGCCCAGCGCCACGAGATCCTGCACCACGACCCACGGCAGCATGGCTATGCCCAGGCCGCCGGATACGGCACGCGCTATACCTTCGTTGCTGCCTATCTCGATCTGATGGGATGGTTCCAGCCCATTCTGCTTCAACAACTGCTGGGTGACCTCTCGCGTGCCCGAGCCGGGCTCGCGCACCAGCCAGATTTCGTCGTTGAGCAGCGCCGGCTGCAAAGGCCGCCTGGCCGCCAGCGGGTAATGCTCGGGACCGATGACCACCAGCTGCTCGTCGCGCCAATAGCTGGCGGTGATGTTCGGCTCGTCCACATTGCCTTCGACCAAGGCCAGATCCATGCGGCAGTCGGCCAGGCCCTGGGCAATGGAATGCGTATTCCCCACAACGACATGTAACTGAATGGCCGGGTGCAGGCGCGCGAACCGGGCCATGTAGGACGGTAGCCAATACGCCGCCACGGTCGTGCTTGCTCCCAAGGTAAGTTCACCACGGCGCAGCTCGGCGCGAGCCCGCAGATCGTCGGTGGCAGCGCGCTCGAGCGCAAAAATGCCCCGGGCATGCTCGAACAGCGCCTGGCCGCTTTCGGTAAGTTGAAGGCCGCGCGCCCGCGCACCCTGCCCCGCCCCGCGCTCTATCAGGGGCAGATCCAATTGCTGCTCCAGCTCGCGAACCGCCTTGGAAGCTGCGGGCTGGCTGATGGACAAGGCTTCGGCCCCCCGCGAGAAACTGCGGTGCAAGGCCACATGGAAAAAAATACGCGCGAGATGCAGGTTCATGAGTACATAGCATAACCAAATATTATGCATATGTGAATTATATATATTTGATTCATGTTACTCAGAGCTATAAGCTTATGCAAATACCAACTATCGAATCCCATTTTCAATCGCAATCCGCATCAAGCCATGAGTCAAACCGCCGCACTTCCCAGTCGTCCCTTAATGCCGCTCAGCCAATCCGCCTGGTGGCTCGGCCTGGTACTTACCGGAGCCATCGCCACGGGCGGCGTGCTTCTCAGCCAATCGGCCTGGGCGGAACGGTTCGGCATCAGCGCCCTGACGCTGGCCATTGTGCTGGGCATCGCGGCGGGCAATACGTTTTTCCCCAGCATTGCCGCGCATACCGCCATTGGCGTGGACTTTTCGAAAAACAAGCTGTTGCGCGCCGGCATCATTCTTTTCGGCTTTCACATCACCTTTCAGCAAATCGGCGACATCGGCTGGGCGGGCGCCCTGATCGCCGTCCTGATGATAGGGCTCACCTTCACCCTGGCCGTGCAACTGGGCACCCGGGTCTTCAAGCTGGACAGGCAAACCTCGATGCTTATCGGCGCGGGCAGTTCCATATGCGGCGCGGCGGCGGTCATGGCGGCCGAGCCTGTGGTGCGCGGCCAGGCGCACAAGGTGTCGGTGGCCGTCGCCACCGTGGTCGTGTTCGGCACCTTGTCGATGTTTCTTTACCCCCTGCTCTACGCCTTCCTGCCCCTTTCCGAGCACGCCTACGGCGTATTCGCCGGCTCCACCATCCATGAAGTCGCGCAAGTGGTTGCCGCCGGCAAGGCCGTCAGCGACACCGCGGCGGCAACCGCCGTCATCGAAAAAATGCTGCGCGTCATGATGCTGGCCCCCTTCCTGCTGATCTTGTCGGGTTTTCTGCGCGACCATTCGCAAAGCGCCGGCAATCCGGACGCCAAGCGGCAAAAAACACCCATTGCCATCCCCTGGTTCGCCGTCCTGTTCATTGTGGCCAGCGCCATAAACTCGCTGCACATTCTGCCGGCGAGCGTCGTGCAAATCATCCTCCACGTCGATACCGCCCTGCTGGCCATGGCCATGGCCGCCCTGGGCCTGCGTACCCACGCCGGCGCAATCCGCCAGGCGGGCCTGAAGCCCTTGATGCTCGCCACCAGCCTGTTCGTTTTCCTGGTCGTGGGCGGCTACGGCATCAATAGCGCCGTAATGCATTTTCTGGGCTAGCTCCGCCTGGCAAGCGCCGTCCACACCTCTTCCACGACTGCCGGAAGTGCTCCGGCAGCGCCGCGCCACACCACTCTTGCAGCGCCTTTCCCAAGCAGTCCAGCCCTTGTCAATCCTTGACAATCGAGGCGCAAGCGCCAGCCTATACTGCGGAAGTATTCAACTTCCCGGCCTCGAAACCATGAAACTGATCAACCGCTGCATTGCCGAATCCTTCGGCACCTTCTGGCTGGTTCTAGGTGGCTGCGGCAGTGCCGTCCTAGCCGCCGGCTTCCCGGAACTCGGCATAGGATTCATGGGAGTAGCGCTGGCCTTCGGCCTGACACTGCTGACCATGTGCTACACCATCGGGCATATTTCGGGCTGCCACATCAATCCGGCCGTGACCTTCGGCCTGGTCGCAGGCGGACGCTTTCCCGCCCGCGAGCTGGTGCCATATGTCGTCGCCCAGCTCATCGGAGCTATCATCGCGGGAGCCGTGCTATACAGCATCGCCAGCGGAAAAGCCGGTTTCGATGCCGCCGCCAGCGGATTCGCCTCGAACGGCTATGGGGCCCACTCTCCCGGCGGCTATGCCCTGCATTCAGCGTTCATCTGCGAGGTCGTCCTGTCGGGATTCTTCATCTTCATCATCATGGGCGCCACGGATGGCCGGTCCCCCGCAGGATTCGGCGGCATCGCCATCGGGCTGGCGCTTACTCTCATACACCTCATCAGCATCCCGGTAACCAACACCTCGGTCAACCCGGCCCGCTCGACCGGTGTCGCGCTGTTCCAGGGAGGCTGGGCCATCGAACAGTTATGGCTGTTCTGGCTGGCGCCCATCATAGGCGCCGTGATCGGCGGGCTCGTCTATCGCTGCGTGCTGCAGCAAAAACACGGCAAGACAGCGTAATCACTAGAGCTCGAGCCTGGGCAGCACGACGGTGAACGTGCT
>NZ_DATMGA010000041.1:0-13610 GCF_035555955.1 Eoetvoesiella sp.
CACTTCGAAGTGCTGATCGGTAAGCAGGGGCACGATCTTGTCGGTGCGTCCGTCGGCGCCGACATTGGTGCCCCAGGCATGCTGGCCGAATGGCTGCATGGTCCATATCATGCGTTGCCCGCCGTCGGGCAGGGGGCAGGAGTAATCAGGCTGGCCGAATTTGGCCTCGACCTGGCTGATGGGTGTTCCCGGAGGCGTCTGGGCCATGTTTGCGCAGGCGCTCAGCAGGCACAAGGCCACGCCGGCCGCGCCGGTGCGCAGGCTGTTGCGAAATGCCGCGGTCTTCATGTTGGTCTCGCTTTGCTACGGGATGGGGCCGGTGGGTGTTTGCAACAATTTTTGGCCAATCCGCTATAATGCCAAATCTTGGTGCTTGCTGCGCGATAAGCAATGAGTTTACTACGGTAAATTCGCGCGGGCGGGCCCAGGTTGCAACACTATTGTTTATTGTCATTCATCTCACGCCAGGGCACCTCGGCTCTGGCGCATGTTAACGAGGCTAGAATCATGTCTGTAGCTGACATCAAAAAATCCGATATCGTTGCGCAATTCCAGCGCGCTCAAGGCGATACCGGCTCCCCCGAAGTACAAGTAGCGCTGCTGACGGCGCGCATCAACGAGCTGACCGATCACTTCAAGGCTCACATGAAAGATCACCATTCGCGCCGCGGCTTGCTGCGCATGGTCAGCCGCCGCCGCAAACTGCTCGATTACCTGAAGGGCCGCAATCCCGATTCGTACCGCTCCCTGATCGAAAAGCTCGGTCTGCGTAAGTGATACCCGGGGCTGGCTCCCCACTATGTGCAACCGTGGACACCGCGAGGCAAAATCGCGGCGTACACGGTTTTTTTATTGTAAGGATAGTCCGTAATGTTTAATAAAGTGACCAAATCGTTTCAGTACGGTCAGCATACGGTAGTGCTTGAAACCGGCGAGATTGCTCGCCAGGCCTCGGGCGCTGTGCTGGTGTCGATAGAAGACACCGTCATTCTGGCTACCGTCGTGGCGGCCAAAAAAGCCAAGCCCGGCCAGGATTTCTTTCCCCTGACGGTAGACTACGTCGAAAAGACCTACGCTGCGGGCCGCATCCCCGGCGGCTTCTTCAAGCGCGAAGGCAAGCCCTCCGAAAAAGAAACCCTGACCTCCCGCCTCATCGACCGTCCGTTGCGCCCCCTGTTCCCCGAGGGCTTCTACAACGACGTGCAGGTCATCATCCACACCATGTCGGTCAATCCCGAGATCGACCCCGATATCGCCGCCATGATCGGCGCTTCGGCGGCCCTGGCCATCTCGGGTATTCCGTTCGACGGTCCCATTGGCGCTGCGCGCGTGGGCTATGTCGACGGCCAGTACGTGGTCAACCCCACAACCAGCCAGTTGCAGGAGTCCAAGCTGAACCTCGTGGTTGCCGGCACTGAAGCCGCCGTGCTGATGGTGGAATCCGAAGCCCAGCAGTTGTCCGAAGACGTCATGCTCGGCGGCGTGGTGTTCGGCCACGAGCAAATGCAAGCCGTCATCAACGCCATTCACGACCTGGTGGCCGAAGCCGGCAAGCCCGAATGGGACTGGCAGCCCGCTGCCAAGAACGAGGCGCTGATTACCGCTGTTACCTCGGCGGCCCAGGAAAAGCTGCAGGCGGTTTATCAAATCCGCGAAAAGCAGGCCCGCACGGCCAAGCTGCGCGAAGCCTATGCCGAAGTCAAGGAAGCGCTGCTGGCGCATGCCGAAGCCAAGGGCGAGCCCGCACCCGACAGCGTCGAGGTCGAGAACATCCTGTTCGACATCGAAGCCAAGATCGTGCGCAGCCAGATCCTTAACGGCGAACCCCGCATCGACGGCCGCGACACGCGCACGGTGCGTCCCATCAGCGTCCGCCTGGGCGTGCTGCCCCGCGCGCACGGCAGCGCCCTGTTTACCCGCGGCGAAACCCAAGCCCTGGTTGTGGCCACGCTGGGCACTCGCCAGGACGAGCAGATCATCGACTCCATCATGGGCGAGTCGCGCGACCGCTTCATGCTGCACTACAACATGCCTCCGTTCGCCACCGGCGAAACCGGCCGCTTCGGCGTGCCCAAGCGCCGCGAAATCGGCCACGGCCGCCTGGCCAAGCGTGCGCTTATCGCGTTGCTGCCCGATCCCCAGGACTTCCAGTACACCATTCGCGTGGTGTCGGAAATCACCGAATCCAACGGCTCGTCGTCGATGGCTTCGGTATGTGGCGGCTCCCTGGCCATGATGGACGCCGGCGTTCCCATCAAGGACCACGTGGCCGGCGTGGCCATGGGCCTCATTAAGGACGGCGGCAAGTTCGCGGTTCTTACCGACATTCTGGGCGACGAAGATCACCTGGGCGACATGGACTTCAAGGTGGCGGGCACCGAGCAGGGCATCACCGCCTTGCAGATGGATATCAAGATCCAGGGCATCACCAAGGAAATCATGCAGGTGGCGCTGGCCCAGGCCCGCGAAGGCCGCCTGCACATCCTGAGCAAGATGCGCGAAGCCCTTGACGGCTCGCGCACCGAGCTGTCCGAGTTCGCGCCGCGCATGCTGACTGTCAAGATCAACCCCGAGAAGATCCGCGACGTCATCGGCAAGGGCGGCGCCACCATCCGCGCGCTGACCGAAGAAACCGGCACGCAGATCGATATCGGCGACGACGGCACCATCACCATCGCCAGCGCCGATCTCGACCGCGCGCGCGAAGCCGAGCGCCGCATCAAGGAGCTGACCGCCGACGTGGAAGTTGGCCAGGAATACGAAGGCCCCGTGCTGCGTTTGCTGGATTTCGGCGCCATCGTCCAGGTTCTGCCCGGCCGCGACGGCTTGCTGCACATTTCCGAAATCGCCAACTACCGCATCAACAACATCAACGATGTCCTGAAGGTCGGCCAGGTTGTGCGCATCAAGGTCATCGAAGCCGACGACAAGGGCCGTCTGCGCCTGTCCATGAAGGCCATCGGCGGCATCGAAGCCCAAGGCGGCCCCACCGGGCCTGTCGCGGCAACATCGGATGCGCCCGCTGAATAAGCGCGGTACGGCGCCTGCCTGACCCGCCCGGTCAGGCGGCCTGAAACGCAAACAGCCCGGATTTGATCCGGGCTGTTTTTTTTGAATCGCTGGTGCGTCCAGCCGGAATCGAACCGGCACGATCAATGATCGAGAGATTTTAAGTCTCTTGCGTCTACCAATTCCGCCATGGACGCGAGCCCGAAATTATTGCATGAACGGCAAATCTTTGCTGAAAGCCAAGGTCTTCCCTTGGTGTTCGCGAGGCGGTTCGGAGCGTTGCAGGCTTGCCGCCTATTGCGTTTCCAGCCAGGCCTGGAACATCAGGATGCACCACAGGCGGGTCGAGCAGTCGCGCCGGCCGCCAAGATGCTGCTTCCATGCCTGGCGTATGGGCATGGGGTCGAAATAGCCTTCGCGCCGCAGTCGGGTCTCGTCCAGCAGGTTTTCGGCCCATTGGCGCAAAGGGCCGCGCAGCCAGGTTGCCAGGGGAATGGAAAATCCCTTCTTGGGGCGTTCGATCAGTTCGGCGGGCACATGGCGGAACAATACCTGGCGCAGCAGCCACTTGCCCTTGCCATGGCGGATCTTCATGTCCAGCGGCAGGCGCCAGGCCAGTTCGATGACGCGGTGATCCAGCAGGGGCACGCGTGTTTCCAGGCTGTTGGCCATGGCGGCGCGATCCACCTTGACCAGGATGTCGGCGGGCAGATAGGTTTGGGCGTCCATCGCCATCAGCCATTGTTCGAAGGGCAGGCCCTGCCCAGGCCAGGCTTTGGCATCGTTCAGCGGCGTGGAGGGCTCCGTTGCGCCGATCACCACGGTTTCGGGAGAACGCCAGTGGCTGATCATCCGCCGATAGAAGTCTTCTTGCCCATTGGCGCGTAGAAGGTCGGCAAACTTGTCCATTTTGCCGGTATTGGCCGAACGGCGCAGGCGGGCCGGCATGAGGGGCCTCAGGCCGGCCAGAAGACCTTCTATCGCGGACGAGGAGGCGCACCCGCCCAGCAGGGCGGCCGCGGCATGGCGCAGGGTCGGAGGCAACTGCTGGATGCGATGCCATGTTTGCGGCGCCAGCCGATAGGTGTTGTAGCCGCCGAACAGTTCGTCGCCGGCATCGCCGCTCAAAGCCACCGTGACGTGCTGCTTGGCCAGGCGACTGACCATGTAGGTGGGAATCTGCGAGCTGTCCGCGAACGGTTCGTCGTAGATATTGGGCAGGTCGGGAATGACGGCCAGAGCCTCTTCGGGGGTGACCACCATGTCGCTGTGCTGGGTGCCCAGATGCTGTGCCACGGCGCGGGCATAGGGAGCTTCATCATAGCGTTCGTCGTTGAACCCCATGGTGAAGGTGCGCACCGGCTTGCCGCTTTGCGCCTGCATCAGGGCCACGATCAGGCTGCTGTCGACGCCGCCGCTCAGGAAAGCCCCGAGCGGCACGTCGGCCAGCATCTGGCCGCGCACGCCAAGCATGAGTTGCTGCTCCAGCGCGTCGGCGGCTTCTTCGTCGCCGCATGCCAGCGGATCGGCCAGACCGGCCTGCACCGCGTGGTTCATGCGCCAGTACGGCTGGCTGCGCGCCGCCCTGGCCGAGGATTGGTCGCGGAAGGGGATGTCGATGTAATGGCCCGGCGGCAGCTTGCCGATGCCTTCGTAGATGCTGTGGGGCGCAACAATGTAGCCGTGGCGCAGATAAAGCGCCAGGGCATTGCGGTCTACGCGCGCAGTACAGGCCGGGTGGGCCTTCAGGGACTTGAGCTCCGAGCCGAACAACAGGGTCGCGCCTTGCCAGCCCCAATACAGCGGTTTTTCCCCCATGCGGTCGCGGGCCAGCGAAAGCGTTTGGCGATGGCGATCCCACAAGGCGATGGCGAACATGCCCACCGCGGCTTTGAGCGTGCGTTCCAGCCCCCAGGCGCTGATGCATGCAAGCAGCGTCTCGGTGTCGGAATGGCCGTTCCATATGGGCGCCTTGCCGTGCTCTCGCAGTTGTTCGCGCAGGTCGAGATGGTTGTAGATTTCGCCATTGAAAACCAGGACATGGCGCTTGTCCGCCGAGTGCATGGGCTGGCTGCCGGCGGCGGAAAGCTCGAGGATGGACAAGCGGCGGTGTCCCAGGGCCACGCCCGATGCTTCGTCGTGCCACATGCCTGATTCGTCCGGGCCGCGATGGGTGATGGCGTTGACCATGCCCGGCAGGGGGTTGAAACATCCAGGTCTTGGGCTTGTGTCGACGAATCCGGCAATCCCGCACATAGTGTTTTGTGACCTTAAGTAAGCAAGTTACCGCAAATTGTATGCGCGTCGTGCTTCGAGTGGAAACGCCGGTGGAGACGGGAAGGGGATTATGAAGGGGGCTTTGGGCGCATGGGGGCGCGTGAAATGGCGGAAGGTCAGGGATTCGAACCCTGGAGGGGCGTGAACCCCTGCCGGTTTTCCGTACCACTATAGCTTTCGTTACCAAGCTCGATGCTTGTTTGTGGTCTGGACTTTGTCTTCACCATGGTGATTCAACACTTTAGGCGGGAGCCGTCAAGTCTCTACACGTTCCCGGCGAACCGGGCTTCGCTCGGCGTTACCTCGGCGCCTAAATAGCGCACCAGGGGCTTCTCCGAATTTGACTCCTTACATTTGATGTGTTTCCACAACAACGCTCGATTTAACAAGACCGGTGCATTCGACCACTCTGCCAACCTTCCGAGCGCAAGATGGTAACACGACTATTACCCGGCAGGAAGGTTTACACTTTCGGAAACAGGTTGCGTTACGGTTTGTGGCGCACTAACGGGGGTGGTGTTATTGAACGGAAAAACACATCGAGGGCTTGAGCCTCGTGTCCGTCTCATTGCCGGCTTGGCGGAATATGTATGGCCCAGATAAAAAAAACCGAGGTTCGCGATGCAATCCTGGCTGCGGCCTTCGAGCTGTTTTCGGCCCAGGGCTATTCGGCGACCGCACTGACGGCCATCAGCAAGGCGGCGGGTGTCTCGAAGGCCAATCTTTACGTTTATTTCGACTCCAAGCTGGACATCCTGTACACCCTCTACGAGCCCTGGATGCGCGCAAGAATCGCCCGCCTCGAGGCCGACATCGCGCAAGTCCCCGATTCCCGCGGCAAGCTTCGAACCCTGATCCGCGCGCTTTGGCGCGATATTCCGTCCGAAGAAAACGGGTTCGTCAACAACATCATGCAGGCGCTGTCGTCAGCCTTGCCGGTGGACCAATACCGGCCCACCTTGGTCAATTGGCTGGAAGAGCGGATCACCGCCTTGCTCGAATCCATGCTTTCGCCCAGCCGCCTGAAAATATTCCACGGAACCCGCATCGCGCAGATTCTCATCATGGCTCTGGACGGATACGCCATTCACTATCATCTGCGCCCGAAAGAAGACGACGTGGATGACGCTTCGATCGAGGCGATGGTCAGTTTGATCCTGGGGGAACCCGGCCGGGCTTCGCGTGGGTAATAATAGGGGTTTTGCAAAACCATGTAGCCAGGAGCCATGATGAAAGCAGTGGAAATTTCCAGCCCCGGTGGGCCCGAGGTACTGAAGCTGGTCGAGCGGCCCATGCCGCAGCCGGCGGCGGGAGAAGTGCTGATCAAGGTGACGGCGGCGGGCGTGAACCGACCCGACACCTTCCAGCGCGCCGGCAATTATCCGCCTCCGCCGGGCGCCTCCGATTTGCCCGGTCTTGAAATCGCCGGCGAAATCGTCGGCGGCGACGCCGCGGCCGCAGGCCTGGCCGTGGGAGACAAGGTGTGCGCGCTGGTGGCCGGCGGAGGCTATGCCGAGTATTGCGTTGCTCCGGCCCTGCAGTGCCTGCCGATTCCCAAGGGCTTGTCCGACATCGAGGCGGCGGGATTGCCGGAAACCTACTACACCGTCTGGAGCAATGTCTTCGATCGCGGCCGGCTGGCGAAAGGCGAGGCGCTTTTGGTGCATGGCGGCGCCAGCGGCATCGGCACGACAGCCGTCCAACTGGCCACGGCCATGGGAAACACGGTGTACGCCACCGTGGGCAGTGACGAGCGTGCGCGCGCCGTCGAGCAATTGGGAGCGGTCAAAGGCATCAATTACCGCAGTCAGGACTATGTCGAGGAAATCAAGGCGCTGACCGCTGGCAAGGGCGTGAACGTGATTCTGGACATGGTTGCCGGCGACTACGTGAACCGGGACCTCAAGTGCCTGGCCGACGATGGCCGCGTCGTCATCATCGCTTTGCTGGGCGGCCCCAAGGGCGAGGTCGATTTCAGCCAGGTCATGCGCCGCCGCCTCACGGTTACCGGCTCCACACTGCGCCCGCGCCCCGTCGAATTCAAGGGGGAGATATCCCGTTCGCTCAAGCAGCATGTCTGGCCTTTGCTCGAAGCCGGCAAGATCAAGCCCATCGTCCATGCCACCTTCCCTTTGGCGCGGGCATGCGATGCGCACGCCATGATGGAAGCGGGCGAGCAGATCGGAAAACTCATCCTGACCCTGTAGCCTCTTCCGGGGCTGTTGCCGCGGCAGCCGCGTTGGCCCCGCGATTTGCCGCGGGGCGGCGCTCAAAAGCGGCGCGGGCGGCGCAGCCACCCCCCTTGGGCGAGACCTTCGTCTTGCGGGTGGCCTTTGCCTCGTCTCGCATTAGGCGATTTGCCCTTTAACACGCTACAATGCCCGGTTATTCCGTTTTCCGGCCTGGAGCCGGGCGGGCTTGTAAAATACAGGTTTGAGGCAAAATTTTAAATGGGTGTTTCCGAATCGGGGGTTTCCGGGCCGCGCAGGCGTCTTGTCATGGGCAACTGGAAAATGCATGGCAATCTTGCCGGCAATGCCGCGCTGCTGGCCGGATTGCGCGCCGGCGTAGATTCCGTGGGCAATTGCGAGGTGGCGGTATGCTCGCCGTTCCCGTATCTCGCCCAGGTTCAGAGCATTCTGCAGGGTAGCGCCATTTCGTGGGGCGCCCAGGATCTTAGCGTGCATGCGCAGGGCGCCTATACGGGCGAAGTGTCCGGCGCCATGCTCGGCGATTTTGCCTGCCGCTGGGTGCTGGCTGGCCATTCCGAGCGCCGTGCGCTGCATGGCGAAACCGACCAGTTGGTGGCCGACAAGGCGGCCGCGGCATTGGCGGCCGGCCTGGTCCCCGTGGTGTGCGTGGGTGAAACCCTCGACGAACAAGAGGCGGGCCGCACCGACGAAGTCATTGCCCGCCAGTTGGCGCCGGTGCTGGCGCTGGGCGCCCAGGCTGTCGGCCAGATCGTGCTGGCTTACGAGCCTGTGTGGGCCATCGGCACCGGGCGTACCGCCACGCCGGATCAGGCCCAGGAAGTCCACGCAGGCATACGCGCCTTGTTGTCGGCGCTGGGCGTTCCCGGCGTGCGCGTGTTGTATGGCGGCAGCGTCAAGGCGGCCAATGCGGCCAGCCTTTTTGCCATGCCCGATATCGATGGCGCCCTGGTCGGCGGCGCCTCGTTGGTGGCGGAAGAGTTCTTACGTATAGCGGCCGCATAGGCTTCGGAGTTTTTAAATGCATTGGTTGACATCTGTTCTGCTGGCGATCCAGGTTATTTCCTCGATAAGTATCATCGTGCTTGTGCTGTTGCAGCAGGGCCAGGGCGCCGACATGGGCTCTTCGTTCGGCAGTGGTTCGGCCGGCAGCCTGTTTGGCGCCAGCGGCGCGGCCAACTTCCTTTCCCGCACCACCAAGTGGGCCGCCATCATCTTTTTCGCCTCGACCATCGGGTTGGCCTATGTTTCCCACCATACGGCCAATTCGATCCTCGACGGCGGCATCATGCAGGGCTTCAAAGAGCAGCCCGCCGCGCCCGCGCCCGTAGCCCCCCAGGGCTCCGCCGTGCCTTCCGTCCCGGGCAGCGCACCGGCACCCGCGGCTGACAAGCCGGCCGCAGGCGCTTCCAGCGCTGTTCCCTCGGTGCCGTCGGTGTCTTCGCCTTCGGACGAGCAGGCCGCAAAGGCTTCCGCTTCCAAGCCTGCCGAAGCCGCTGGCAGCGCTCCTGCTTCCAAGTAAAACGGCCCTCGCGTTTGCCTGTATTGACGGCGGCAATGCGGGCGGTGCCAAGCGTCTTCCCGCCGCGGTGTAGCCGATACGGACTGGCGGAAGGTGTGGCTTGAATTAAAGCAGGTGGCTGAAATGCCTTGCAAAATTCATGCTAGAATATCGCTCTTTGCTGTGGCGCTGGCTTTATTAAACAAGTTGGCGGCGCGGCAAAAAAGTTTTGTATGGTACAGCCGACGTGGTGGAATTGGTAGACACGCTATCTTGAGGGGGTAGTGGCGAGAGCTGTGCGAGTTCGAGTCTCGCCGTCGGCACCAGTAAACAAAACTGTTAAAAAAAATCGCCCGTCAGGGCGATTTTTCATTTGGGCGCCGCGAAACTCGCGTTGGCTGTCTGCGCGATGGCCGTCTTTGGGATCTGGCCGGATCGTTGGCGCCGGGCCTTCCTTTTTCGATTGCTTTCCTCCCTGTCGACACACTGTCAAGAATGGTCAATGAATTGTCCTTTGGCTGGACAATGTCTGCCTTGACCATAAGAATCACAGTATCATTTTGTAGCTAATAAGGGCGGATTTTGTCGTGTGTTTTACTTTTCGCCGAGCTGCGCCGTTTGGATGCCGCAAGCCATGAGTATCCGGGGCAATAGTACGCTTGGGGAAATCGGGTACGAGCTGTGCATCAGCATGCCCGAGTTTTTGAGCGAGACGTGGATACTGGATCAGTGCAATCGCATCAACCAGGTTGCCCAGCGGGTGCTGGCTTTGTATGATGCGGGCAACCGGGGAGCTCTCCAGGTCTATTGGAGCAAACAGCGTGAGGGATGCTTGGTGGCTTTCCGGACGCGGAATGCGGATATACTGAAACTTGTAACCGTTGCTCTCAACGAGCACGGGTATCCCATTGAAGACATACGCTCGGAAACAATACAGGCCAACCGATGAACATCGCCTCGTTGGAAGACGATTTTGCCCAGGCACAACTGATTCAGCAGGTGCTGACTTCAGCAGGCCATGCCTGCACGGTATTTGCCACAGGAGAAGCGCTGCTCGCCGTTTTGCAAAAGACCCGGCCGTTCGATTTGCTGATTATCGACTGGGAGATTCCCGATATCAGCGGCCTGGAGATTGTCCGCTGGGTAAGAGTCCATCTTGGCTACGAGATTCCCGTCATGTTCTTGACCAATCGCATCCAGGAAGAGGATCTTGTTCTTGGGCTGCAGGCGGGCGCTGACGACTATATGCTCAAACCCATGCGTCCGGGCGAACTCCTGGCCAGGGTGAAGGCGCTTTTGCGCCGCAGCGGTCTGCCCGAGCGAACCGAACAGGGTTTCCATGTCGGAGCCTACGAGATCGACACCGGGGAAGGAGTCATCCGGCTGCATGGCAAAGCCATACCGCTGGCCCCCAAAGAGTTCGACCTGGCCGTGCTGTTCTTCAGGAACCCCTGGCGCCTGTTTTCCAGGGATGTGCTGAGCACCTTGATCTGGAATCGCGAAATTCCGCCAACCTCGCGCACGCTGGACACGCATCTGTCCAATATCCGGCAAAAACTCGAATTGCGTCCCGAGCATGGCGTCAGTCTGGCATCTTCCTATGCGCTTGGCTATCGTCTGGCATTGATCGACAACGACAAAACACAATAATGGTTTCATCATGATTCGGCAGCACCTTCTTTCCATATGTCTGGCTAGCGCGGCTTTATGCCTGTCATCCACCTCCGCCTTCGGCCAGGCGATGGGAGCCCATGGCGACGATTTCCTGTACCGGGTCGTAGCCGGAGACACCCTGGGTGATCTTGCCACACGCTACACCAGCGGATGGTCGACCTGGACAACCCTGCAGTCGCTCAACCATGTCCAGGACCAGGCGCGGCTTCCAATCGGGCAAGTGCTGAAAATCCCGTTTTCGCTCATTCTCGAGCTTCCCTCCACGGCGGACGTCAGTTACATGGCCGGGCAGGCTGCGCTGGACGGCAGGCCATTGCAGCTTTCCTCGTCGGTGGCGGAAGGCCAGGCCGTCAGCACGCAAGCCGATGGGTTCGTTACCCTGAAACTGGCTGATGGCAGCGTGCTGAGCCTTCCCGCTTCGTCGACCATGGTCGTGAAGCGGCTGAGGGTCTTCAAGGGGACGGGGCTGATCGATATCAAGGTGGAAGTCGGCCAAGGCACGCTCGAGTCCCACGTGGCGCCCAAGCATGAAGGGGTGGGGCGTTTCGAAGTGCGCACGCCTGTAAGCGTCACAGGAGTACGGGGCACACGCTTCCGGGTACATTTTTCGTCGTCGCAGGGCGCGCGCAGCGAGGTGGTCCAAGGGGTGGCGGGGGTCGAGGCGCCGCATGGGGCCGACGTCATGCTCAAGGCGAAGCAGGGTATGGCGGTGGACGCGAGCGGAGCCAGCCTGGGGGTAAGGGAACTGCTGCCGGCGCCGTTGCTGTCCAAGCCCGCGGATGGCGGCGGTTCCATGACCATCGCGCCGGTGGAAGGGGCAAGCGGTTATCTGGTACGGGTGGCCGAAGACCCGGACGGCACGAAAATGGTGTCCAGCAAATTGTTTTCCTCCAACCGCATCGACTATGCGGCGCCCGGGCCGGGCACGTATTATCTTCTGGTTCGCGCCGTGGACAATATCGGTCTCGGAGGCCTCGACGCCAGGCAGGCCTTCGCCGGCAAGCCGGTGTTGCAGGGATACGGCGGCGCTCCCGTTTTATCGGGATATGGCTTGCCCATACTAGTTTCCGATTATTAGCATGGGCCGCCCCGAAAAACGCAAGCGGGTGGCCTGGGGCGAGCTTGAACGGCGTATTCGCGCAGAGTGGTTGATCGTCAGCCTGGCGCTCATGCTGCTCACTTTCGCGTTGGGCGGCTTTGGCGCCCATCTGGGCATTGCCAAGCTCGATCACGTTTTTTACGACCGAGTTCTGAGTTTCGCGGCGAACAAGCCGGCAAGCGACGACATCGTCATCGTGGCCATCGACGATGGCAGCATCGAGGAAATCGGGTATTGGCCCTGGCGACGCGCGGTTCACGCGCAGTTGCTGGCCCGCCTGAAAGAAGCGAAGGCGGTGGGGCTGGACATCGTTTTCAATGACGACAACCCGGCGTATCCAGACGATGACCGGACACTTGCGCGGGCGATCGCGGAACAGGGGCACGTCGTGCTGCCGCTCGTCCACGACGGCAAGACCCATCGCACCGGCAGGCCTTTGCCGGTGCTGGCCGAGTCCGCCAGGCGGCTTGGCGACATCAGCGCGTATTTTGACGGCGATGGCGTCATCCGCAGGCTTATGCTGCGTGGGGAAACCCAGTCCGGCAAGCCGCTGGATCATTTTGTATTGGCCATGCTCGAGGCGGGAGGCGACCATGCCCTGGCTTCGTCTTTGCGGCAAAGCGGCGGGGCCTCCCGTTTGCTTTCCTATTCCGGCGGGCCCGACGGCTTTGCCTTATACCCTTATGCAAAGGTGCTCGACGGAGAGGTGCCGCAAGCCGCTTTTCGCGACAAATACGTATTGGTTGGATCCTGGGCGTCGGGGTTGGGCGATTTGATGCCGACCCCTTTGTCCATCCGTACGGGAGAACCGATGGCCGGGGTGGAGATTCTTGCCAACGGCTTGCGGGATGCGCTGGAGGACGGCTGGATCGATTCTTTCGGCCGTTGGTCCAACGCCCTGATCGCTGTACTGCCTGTGCTGCTCGTATGCGTGATGTTGGAAAGGCTTTCTCCGCGCCGGTCTCTGTTCATTTCGGCTGCCATGCTGCTGTTTATCGTCGCGGGAAGCTGGCTGCTCTTGCAGTATGCGCATTTCTGGATTCCTCCGGCGGCGGGCCTGATAGGCGTGGCCTTGATCTATCCCGTATGGAGCTGGCGCAGCCAGGAAGCGGCGTTGCAGTATTTCGACCGCGAGCTGGCCAAGCTGCGCGACGAGGGGGCGATGCTTGCGCTGCCCGATGACATGGCGGCGCGATCCGGCGAGTCGCTGTCGGCGCGTGTCGTTGCGCTGCGCCAGGCAATTGCCTCGCTGAGCCAGGCCGCTCGGCAGCGCGAGCAGACCTTGCGTTTCATCTCGCACGATATGCGATCTCCCCAGAACTCCATTCTGGCTCTGATCGAGCTGCAAACCAGCACGCAAACGCCTGTGCCCGAGCATGAAACCCTGGAGCGCATTGCGCTCTACGCAAACAAAACCTTGAACCTGGTGGACGGCTTCGTGCATTTGGCGCGTGCGGAGTCCAAGGAAATGGATTATCGCGAGCAGAACCTGGCCGATATGCTGGCCGCCGTTTGCGACGAACACTGGCCTTTGGCGCGGCAGCGGGATAGTCGGATTTTGTTCGAGGCCGATGCGGACCAAGCATATGTCCACGCCGATCCGGCCATGCTGGCACGCGCCTTCGGTAACCTGATCGATAACGCCGTCAAGTACAGCCCGCCTGGCTCGACGGTTCGGTGTCGTTTGTCCGCCGGGCAGGAAGGCTGGCGCGTGACGGTCGAGGATCGGGGCCGGGGCATGAGCCCCGACGAGCAGGCCTTGCTGTTCAAGCCGTTCAAGCGGTTCGGCGAAGACGCGCCCGGCAACCCCGGCGGCAGCGGCCTGGGGCTGGCGTTCGTG
>NZ_DATMGA010000042.1:0-16364 GCF_035555955.1 Eoetvoesiella sp.
GCCCGAACCCATGGCGAACTCGTCGCAGTTGAGCTTGCCCAGCGATACGGCGCCCGCCTGCTGCAGCCGGGCGACCACGGTGGCGTCGAAGGGGCTGACGTAGCCGTCCAGCATCTTGCTGGCCGCCGTGGTGCGCCAGCCGCGCGTGACGAACACGTCTTTGTGGGCGATGGGAATGCCCGCCAGCGCGGGAGCCTGGCCGGACGACAGCAGGGCGTCGGCGGCGCGGGCCTGATCCAGAGTAAGCTGCGGATCGACTTGCAGGAAGGCATTAAGGCTGGCGTTCGCTTCTATGGCCTGGAGGGCGCTTTCGGCCACTTCCAGGGCGCTGACCTTGTGGTCGCGCAACGCGCCCCTCAAGGCGGCAATCGTGTCGAATTCTGAATGTATGGGCATTGTGGGATTACTCGATGACCGTGGGTACCAGGAACAGGCCCTGCTCGGTGCCGGAAGGGGAGTTGGCCATCAGCGCCTGGCGCTGTTCCAGGGTATGGGCGCCGGCGGCCTTGTCGTCGCGCAGGCGCAGCGCAATGTCCTGGTGGGCCGAAAGCGGGTGGGCCATGGGTTCGATGCCCGTGGTGTCCACGGCCTGCAGCTGCTCGATGAGGCTGAGGATGCCGTTGAGTTCTTCCTGGGCGCGCGCGCTGTCTTCGGAGGAAAGCGCAATGCGTGCGAGTCGCGCCACGCGGGTGACGTCCTGATCGGTGATGGCCATGGGTGATTGAACTGTAAAAAATTGGCAGGGATGGTGGAAAGGATGGCGCGGCCATTTTCCGGATCCAGCATGCCGTTTGGCGGGCTCCGATAGGCCGAACTGCGCCTAGGGTATACCCGTTACCAAAGTTAACGAGCCGGCAAAAGGCATTAATCAGATTGAATTATAAGTTATCATTTAAGGCTTAACCGTTAACCTGCTAATCGTGTTCAAATTGTGCCCGAAAATAGCCATGCTAGTTAACGGGCATTTTATTTACCCTGATCTCACTGAGCACACTACATGTTCGGATTCCTCCGCAGCTACTTCTCCAGCGACATGGCGATCGATCTTGGAACCGCCAACACCCTTATTTATGTTCGTGGCAAAGGCATCGTGCTGGATGAACCCTCGGTGGTCGCCATCCGGCATGACGGCAGCCATAACGGCAAGAAAATCATTCAGGCCGTGGGCCGGGAAGCCAAGCAGATGTTGGGCCGGGTGCCGGGCAACATCGAGGCCATCCGCCCCATGAAAGACGGCGTCATCGCCGATTTCACAGTCACCGAGCAAATGCTCAAGCAGTTCATCCGCATGGTGCATCCGCGCAGCATGTTCGCGCCGAGCCCGCGCATCATCGTGTGCGTGCCTTGCGGCTCCACCCAGGTCGAGCGCCGCGCCATCCGCGAATCGGCGCTGGGCGCCGGCGCCAGCCAGGTGTTCCTCATCGAAGAACCCATGGCCGCGGCCATCGGGGCGGGCCTGGCGGTATCCGATGCCAGCGGCTCCATGGTCGTCGATATCGGCGGGGGCACCACCGAGGTGGCCGTCATTTCGCTGGGCGGCATGGTCTACAAGGGCTCGGTGCGGGTCGGCGGCGACAAGTTCGACGAAGCCATCATCAACTACATCCGCCGCAACTACGGCATGCTCATCGGCGAACCCACCGCCGAACTCATCAAGAAGGAAATCGGCTCGGCGTTCCCGGGCGCGGAAATCCGCGAAATCGAGGTCAAGGGCCGCAATCTTTCCGAAGGCGTGCCGCGCAGCTTCACGGTGTCGTCCAACGAAATCCTGGAATCGCTTACCGATCCCCTGAACCAGATCGTCTCGGCGGTCAAGACCGCCCTCGAGCAGACGCCGCCCGAACTGGGCGCCGACATCACCGACAAGGGCATTGCCCTGACCGGCGGCGGCGCTTTGCTGCGCGATCTGGATCGCCTGCTTCAGGAAGAAACCGGCCTCCCGGTCGTGGTCGCCGAAGATCCGCTTACCTGCGTGGTGCGGGGCTGCGGCGAGGCGCTCGAGCACCTCGAACGGCTGGGCACGGTCTTCATCTACGATTAATCCCCCATGCCCGGCGCCTGCTCGGGGCGGGCATCTTTCAGGTTCGACATAGTCTGCAATGCAAGGGCAAGGCACGATAAGGTTATTCAAGCGAGGGCCGACTGCGGAATTCCGTCTGTTTGTCTTTGTGGTGCTGTCCTTGTCGCTGCTGCTTGTCGATTCGCGCTGGCGGGTGCTGGATCCGGCCCGGCAGGCCGTCTCGGTGGCGTTGTACCCGTTCCAGCGCCTGGTTCTCGCGCCGCGCGACGCCATCGAAAGCGTCAATGGCTGGTTCGACGCGGCTTCGCTGGCCCGAACCGAAAAAGAAGCGCTGCAGCGCCAGCGCATCGAACTGGCGCAGATCTCCACGCATGCGGCGCAACTGGCCGCTGAAAACCGCCTGTTGCGCCGCCTGCTCAATGTTTCCGAAATGGTGTCGCAGGCGTCGGTGGCCGTCGAGGTGCTGTACGAGCCGCCCAACGCCTTTACGCATCACCTGGTGTTCAACAAGGGCTCCAGCAGCGGCATCGAGCCGGGCATGCCCGTCATCGACGAAGGCGGGGTGGTCGGCCAGGTAATACGCGTCACCCCGTTCACTTCCGAAGCTGCGCTGCTCACCGACGAGAAAATCTCCATACCCGCCCAGGTGCTGCGCAACGGCCTGCGAGTCATCGTGTTCGGCGGCAGTTCGTCGGGCAAGGTCGAGGTGCGCTACCTGACGAACGACGCCGACATCGTTCCCGGCGACACCTTGATCACCAGCGGCGTGGGCGGCTATTTCCCCGCCGGGCTGCTGGTTGCCAAGGTCGACCACATCGAGCGCGACGCGGCCAGCGGGTTTGCCGTCGCCGTGGCCTCGCCGTTGTCGCATCCCGAACGCTACCGCCATTTCCTGGTGTTGCGCACCGACACCACCAAATCCGAAGCCAGTCAGGAGGCCAAGCCAAGTGGTTCGCCATCCGACAAACCATAAGCCGGCCGCGCCGGGCCTGGGCAAGTCGTCGCTCAGTTCGCTCGAGCCCATCGATTCCGCGCCCTTTCGCCGGCCGTCCAGCGGCGTCTTCGTATGGGGCACCATATTGCTCGTCTGGCTGTTCTCCCTGCTGCCCTGGCGGCTATGGCAGCCGACCCCCGATCTCCTGCTGCTGGTCATTGCCTTCTGGTGCTTGAACGAGCCCAGGCGGGTGGGCATGCTTACCGCCTTCATTTTCGGCCTGCTCATGGACGTGCACGACGCGGGCCTGCTGGGCGAACAGGCGCTGGTGTACAGCCTGGTCGCCTACGGCGCCATTACCCTGACCCGCCGGCTGCAGCACTTCAACCCCGTGGTCCAGGCCGTGCACATGCTGCCTGTCGTGGTCATCGCCGAGGGGCTGTCCAGCCTGGTGCATGCCTGGCTGGCGAGTGAGTGGGCGGGGTGGGGCTGGCTGTGGTCGGCGCTGTTCACCGTGGTGCTCTGGCCTCTGGCCGATATTCTTTTGCATCTGCCGCAGCGGCGCCAGGAAGAAATCGATTCGGGCGCGGCCTGAGGCCGGGTCGGAAAGGCGCCATGTTCGAGTTCAAGAAAACCACCCTGCACCAGAAGCGGCAAGTCATGCTGCGCGTCCTGGTGGCGGGCGTTTTCGCGCTGGTGTGTTTTGGCCTGCTGATAGGGCGCCTGTGGTATCTGCAGGTGGTTCGCTACGAAGGCCTGGCGGCGCGGGCCGACCAGAACCGCATCGCCGTCGTGCCCATACCTCCGCGCCGGGGAGAAATCCTGGATCGCAACGGGGTGGTGCTGGCCCGCAACTACCGCGACTATACCCTCGAGGTCGTGCCGGCCAATGTGCAGCGAAACATGGACGCCATGCTGGATGCGCTTGACGAGGTCGTGTACATAAGCCCCTACAACCGCAAGCGCTTCAAGCTGAACCTGAATAAATCGGGGCGCTATGCGCATGTGCTGTTGCGCAACAACCTGAACGAAACCGAGGCGGCCTGGTTCGCCGCGCATGCCTACAAGTTTCCAGGCGTCGAATTGCGGGCGCGCTGGGTGCGCGAGTATCCGCAGGGCAAACTGGCGGCCCATGTGCTGGGCTATGTAGGCCGCATTTCCGAGGCCGACCAAAGCCGGCTGGAAGAAGAAGGCCGCATGGGCAATTATCGCGGCTCCGACAGCATCGGCAAGAAGGGCGTGGAAAAAACCTGGGAGGAAGCGCTGCACGGCCATACCGGCGTCGAGGAGGTCGAGGTGACCGCCACGGGGCGGCCGGTGCGCACCTTGAAGCGCATCGACCCCGTTCCGGGATCCGACCTGAAGCTGTCGCTCGATGCCGGCCTGCAGCGCGTCGCCGAAGAGCAGTTCGAGGGCAAGCGGGGAGCGCTGGTGGCCATCGACCCCAAGACGGGAGGGATACTGGCGCTGGTTTCGGCGCCGTCCTTCGACCCGAACCTGTTCGTGGACGGCATCGACGTGGAAAGCTGGCGCGAACTGAACGAGTCGCCCGATCACCCGCTGATCGACCGGCCCATTTCCAGCGCCTATCCCATAGGCTCGACGTACAAGCCGTTTGTGGCGCTGGCCGCGCTGCAGCTTGGCAAGCGCACCGCTACAGAGCGGATTCCCGATCCGGGCTATTTCGAGTTCGGCGGCCAGCGTTTCCGCAATGCCGGCGGCGCGGTATATGGCCCCACCGACATGCATCGGGCCCTGGTCGTGTCGTCCGACACGTATTTCTTTTCACTGGGGCCGGAAATCGGGGTGGATGCCCTGCACGATTTCACCAAGCAGTTTGGCTTTGGCCAGATCACCGGCATCGACCTGGACGGGGAAAAGCGCGGTGTCCTGCCCTCTACCGCATGGAAGCGCAAGGCCTATAAAAAGCCGGAGCAAAAACGCTGGTATGCGGGCGAATCCGTTTCGGTGGCGGTGGGCCAGGGCTACAACGCGTTCACGCTGCTGCAATTGGCCCAGGCCACCTCGGTGCTGGCCAACAACGGCACCTATATGAAGCCGCACGTGGTCGCGCAAGTGCGCAACCCGGAAACCGGCGCGCTGACGCCGACGGTGACCAAGCCCTTGTACACCATACCCCTGAAGCCCGAGAACCTGAAGGTGGTCCAGGACGCCCTGGCCGACGTGGTGCGTTCGGGCACCGCGCGCCGCGCCTTCGCCGGCGCCACCTACCAGGCCGCCGGCAAGACCGGCACGGCTCAGGTGTACAGCCTGCACGGCTCGAAGTATCGCGCGGGTGCGGTGGATGAGCGCCTGCGCGACCATGCCCTGTTCATGGCGTATGCGCCGGCGGACGACCCCAAGATCGCCCTGGCGCTGATCGTCGAGAACGGCGGCTGGGGGGCTTCGGTGGCCGCGCCCATTGCGCGCAAGGTGTTCGACTACTGGCTTTCGCCCGACCGGAAAGCGACGGCGGCTGCGAGCCCGGCCGCCTCCGCGCCGGCCAGGGACGACGTGTCCGACGATGGCTTGGGCGAATCCCCGGATGCGGTGGTCAGGCCCGAGGATTTGCCGCCCGACGACTCGAACAATGGCGGCCAGGATAGGGCGGCGATCGTGCCCAGGGCCTCCGATGACAATGGAGACATGCCATGAAGCGCCTTATGCAGTGGGTCGCCAGGGCCTTCATGGCGTTCGACTGGCCTTTGCTGATCATCCTGGTGCTGATGGCCATGCTTGGCATGACCGTCATGCATTCGGCCGTGGGCGGCACAGACTGGCGCTTCGCCGATCAGTTCCGCAATTTCCTGCTGGCTTTTGCTGTCATGTGGGTCGTGGCGCTCATCCCGCCGCCTCAGCTCATGCGCCTGGCCCCCTATGTCTACATAGTGGGGGTGGCGCTGCTGGTGGCCGTGGATCTGTTCGGTGAAACCAGCAAGGGGGCCACCCGCTGGCTGAACCTGGGGTTCGGACGGATGCAGCCTTCCGAGATTTCGAAAATAGCCGTGCCGATGCTGCTGGCATGGTACTTCCACAGGCATCAAGGCAAGATACGCTTTCTTGACTTCATCGTGGCCGGGGTGCTGCTGCTGATACCCTTCGCGCTCATCGTCAAGCAGCCCGATCTGGGAACGGCGATGCTGGTGTTCACGGCGGGATTCTGCGTCATTTATTTCGGCGGCCTGTCGTTCAAGCTCTTGGCGCCGGCCGTCGTCGTGGGCGTGCTGGCCGTGGGAACCCTGGTGTATTACGAAAACCAGATCTGCCAGCCGGATATCGACTGGGTGGTCCTGCACGACTATCAAAAACACAGGGTGTGCACCTTGCTCAACCCCAGTTCCGATCCGCTGGGCAAGGGTTTCCACACCATCCAGTCCATGATCGCCATTGGTTCGGGCGGCGTCTACGGCAAGGGCTATATGCAAGGCACGCAGTCCCACCTGGACTTCATTCCCGAACGCACGACCGACTTCATCTTCGCGGTGTTTGCCGAGGAGTTCGGGCTGTACGGCGGCATTTCGCTGCTCATTCTGTATGGCTTGCTGATCCTGCGGGGCCTGACCATCGCAGTGCGGGCCCATACCCAGTTCGGCCGCCTGCTGGCGGGATCCATGGCGATGATGTTCTTCGTCTATGTATTCGTGAACATCGGCATGGTGACGGGAATCCTTCCCGTCGTGGGCGTGCCGCTGCCCTTCATGAGCTACGGGGGCACGGCCTTGCTGACCCTGGGAATAGCCTGCGGAATGCTGATGAGCATCAGCCATTACCGGCCGGTGCGGCGTTGACTATCTATATTAGTTAGCTGAAAACCCCCGCCAGAATCTTCCTGACGGGCGCCGGCAGGGCCGTGGCGGCCAGTTCGTTTACCTTGATCCAGGCCTGGCCGGCCCCGGGCTCGGCCACGGCCTGGATGCTGGCCACGACATGCCACGGCTCGATGTGCAGCTTGAAATGCGAGAACACGTGCTGGAGGCCGGCCATTTTGTTTTCATGAAGAGCGGCTACACCCATGCCCGAGCATGCCGCGCGCAGCGAATCGGCATCGTCGTATTGGGGCAGGCTCCACAGCCCCCCCCAGATGCCCGGCGAGGGCCGTTGTTCCAGCAGGATGCTGTCGCCGCGCTGCAGGATCAGCATGGCGCATTGACGCTGTTCGCTTTGTTTCTTTTTCTTGGGTGCGGGCAGTTCGGCCTGGCGGGATTCCAGGCGAGCGTAGCAGCGGCTTGCCAACGGACAGGCGCCGCAGTCGGGTTTGCCGCGGCCGCAAAGGCCCGAGCCTAGGTCCATCAGGCCTTGCGTGTAGGCGGTCATGTCCAGGCCGGGGGGCGCCGCGTCCAGCACCGCCTGGGCGGTTTCCCACAGGACGTTCTCCGTCGCCCTTGCGGCGGGGTCGCCGAAGATGCCGAAATAGCGGGTGAACACGCGCTTGACGTTGCCGTCCATGATGGGGCTGCGCTTGCCGTAGGCGAACGCGGCGATCGCGGCGGCGGTAGAGCGGCCTATGCCCGGAAGCTGCATGATGTCGCCGGCATCGGGCGGGAACACGCCGTGCCAGCGGCTGCAGACCTCGATGGCGCAACGATGCAGATTGCGGGCCCTGGCGTAGTAGCCCAGGCCCGCCCAGTAGGGCATGACCTCGTCCTGCGTGGCCTGGGCCAGCGCCTGCACGGTCGGAAAGCGCTGGAGGAACCGCTCGTAGTAGCCGATAACCGTGCTTACCTGGGTTTGCTGCAGCATGATCTCGGACAGCCAGATGCGGTAGGGGTCGCGGCTGCCCTGCCAGGGCAGGCCGTGCCGTCCCGATTGGCGCTGCCACTGCGCCACGGTGTCGGCAAAGCGGTCCAGGGCGGGTTGGGGGTTGGAAATCATGGGGGATAAATGGAGGCCTAGAACCGGGTGTTGCGCGTGACCGACCAGCGCGCGGCCAATGCCCCCAGAATGGCCACGACCACCACGGCCAGCGCCAGGCTGAGCGCATCCGGCAATTGCAGCGCCAATTGGGTGCCGTAGCTGCTGGCCAGCCGGGCCAGGGCGGCATTGAGCGGCGTAAGCGCCAGCGCGGCCAGTATCACGGCGGCCACGCCCGAGACTATTCCGGTCAGGGCGCCCAGATACAGAAAGGGCAGCCGCACGAAGGCTTCGGTGGCGCCGACCAGGCGGGCCACGGCGATTTCCTCGCGCTGCGACAGCGCCTGCAGGCGCACGGTATTGAACACCGTGGCCAGCACGACCAGCGCCACCACGGCGGCAAGCATGCTCAGGCCCACGCGCACGAAGCCGAGTATGGCGTCAAGACGCTGCACCCAGGCGCTGTCGTGCTGGACGCGGTCTACTTCGCGCCATTTTTTCCATTCCTGGACCAGGGCCGCGGCGTCGCGCGCCAGATCGGGCTGTTCTTTCAGGGTGATGACCACCGCGTCGGGCAAGGGATTGCCGGGCAGGGCCGCCAGCGCGTCGGCCCATGCGGGGTCCTGCTTCAGCCGGCTGTATATTTGAGCGCGCGGCGCGATGCGCACGGCGCTGATTTTTTCCGCGTAGTCGGCCTGCAGGCGAGCTGCGATTTGCTGGGCCGTGCTGGAGGGCGCGTCGGGTTTCAGGAACAGGGTGACCTCGGGCGACACCGAGACTTGCCTGGCTACAGGCTGCGCCGAAATCAGGATGGACGCCGTCAGGATGGGCGTGGCGAGCGTGAGGGCGATGACCAGCATGTTGGACAGCGATGAAAACGGCTGGCTCAGCAGGCGGCGCACGGCCACCAGGAATGCGTAGCGATGATGTCGCAGCCAGCGTCTCATGCGGCCACTCCTTGCATGTCGGTGAAGCGGCCCGCGTCGATGCGCAGGGTGCGGGTGGCGTAAGAGGCCATGAGAGCCCTGTCGTGCGACGCGATGAGCGTGGTGACGCCTACGCGGTTGAAGTCGCGGAAGACTTCCATGATGCGCCGCGCGGTGTCCTGGTCGAGATTGGCTGTGGGCTCGTCGACGATGAGTATGGAGGGCCGGTTGACGATGGCGCGGGCAATGGCCAGGCGCTGCTGCTCGCCGCCCGACAGCTCGATGGGTTTCATGTCTTCTTTGCCCAGCAGCCCCACTTTTTCAAGCGCGGCCCGCGAGCGCGTGACGGCCACGCTGTTTTCCAGCCCGATGACGGTAAGCGGCAGCATGACGTTTTGCATGGCGTTGCGGTCGTACAGCAGGTGGGTGTCCTGCAGGATGACGCCCACCGCCCGGCGCAGGTAGGGCCGGGCGCGGGGGGGCATTTGATCGATGCGCCGGCCGTTTACCGAGATGGAGCCACGGCTGGCGGGCTCCAGGCCGCCTATGAGCTTGAGCAGGGTGGATTTGCCGGCGCCCGACGGGCCCGAGACGAAGACGAATTCGCCGGGCTCGATGCGAAAGTTGATGTCGGCCAGAATATTCCTGCCGCGCCCGTAGGACTTGAATACGTGCTGGAATTCGATCATGTTGCCTAGTGACCTCTGAGTAAACGCCAGTATAACTGCCCGCGAGTATGATAACGTGCGGCAAAGCTGTTTTTGGAAGGCCTTGCGGCCGATCTGCATTCATGACGAAAAAACCACCCGCGACCCGACCCATGCGCAAGCGCCTGTCCTGGCAGGATCCGGGCGTGCGCTCGGCGGTCTATCAAGGCGTGCTGCTGGCCCTGGTTGCGTGGCTGGCATGGTTTCTGGCGTCGAATACACTCGCCAACCTTTCGGCCCGGAACATCACCACCGGCTTTGGTTTCCTGCGCCAGGAGGCGGGCTTCGCCATCGGCGAGTCGCCCATTTCCTACACGTCTGCCGACACCTACGGCCGCGCCATTCTCGTCGGCCTGCTCAATACCGTGCGTGTTTCGCTGGTCTGCATCGTCGCGGCCACGGTGTTCGGCACGCTGCTGGGTATTGCGCGCCTGTCGCGCAACTGGCTGGTGGCGCGGCTGGCCGGCCTGTATGTCGAGGTCATGCGCAATATCCCGCTGCTGCTGCAGCTTTTCTTCTGGTACGCCGTCATTACCGAAAACATGCCGGGCCCGCGCCAGGCCCTGCATTGGCTGCCGGGCGTGTTCATGTCGAATCGCGGGCTCAAGCTGCCTGGCCTGCAGGGCGGCGGCCTGGACTGGATGGCCGCGGGCCTTGCCTTGGCCCTGGTATTGGCGCTGTTGCTGGCGCACTGGGCGCGCCGGCGCCCCGCTGCCGCCGGCCGGCGCCTGCCGGTAGGCGTTGTCGCCTGCGCATTGCTGATTGTCCTGCCGTTGGCCGGCTGGCTGCTGAGCGGGGCCAGCGTCGCGCTGGACATGCCGCATTTGCGCGGTTTCAATTTTCAGGGCGGCATTACCGTCAGCCCCGAGTTCGCCGCCTTGGGCATGGGCCTTATCGTATACACCTCGGCCTTTGTCGCCGAGGTCGTGCGCTCGGGCATCCAGTCGGTCGGCAAAGGCCAATGGGAGGCCGCCGAGGCGCTGGGCCTGTCGCGTTCCCGCAGCTTGCGCCTGGTGGTGCTGCCGCAGGCGCTGCGGGTCATCGTGCCGCCCATGACCAGCCAGTTCCTCAACGTGACCAAGAACAGTTCGCTGGCCGTCGCCATCGGCTACCCCGACATCGTCTCGGTCGTCAATACCACGCTGAACCAGACCGGCCAGGCGCTGGAGGGCATCATGATCATCATGGGCGCCTACCTGGCGGTAAGCCTGGCCATCGCGGCGTTCATGAACTGGTACAACCGGCGCGTGGCGCTGGCGGAGCGTTAGCATGGTGCGCGAAGCCACCGGCGCGGCTCCCGACATCCCGCCGGCAGGGGCGGCGGCCTGGCTCAAGGCCAGGTTGTTCAGCTCGCCCGCCAACATCCTGCTTACCGTGCTTGCCGCCTGGCTGCTGCTCATGCTGCTGCCCGCAGCCGTCGAATGGCTGTTCGTCCTGCCCGACTTCCATGCGTCGACGCCGCAGCAATGCCAGGCGGCGGGCGGAGCCTGCTGGGCCTTCATTGCGGCCAAGCATCGGCTGATCCTGTTCGGCCTGTACCCGTACGACGAGCAGTGGCGGCCCTTGCTGGTCACCGCCATGCTGGTCGGCATCATTGTCTGCAGCGGAGTGCGGCGGTTCTGGCGGCCTTGGCTGCTGGGGGCCTGGTGCGTGGTTCTGGTCTGCTCGGCGGTGCTAATGTGGGGCGGCGTATTCGGGTTGAGCCATGTCGAGGACAGCCTTTGGGGCGGGCTGCCTCTTACCCTGATTCTGTCGGTCTTCGGCATCGCCTTCGCTTTTCCGCTGGGCATATTGCTGGCCCTGGGGCGGCGCTCGGAAATGCCCGTCATCAAGGCCTTGAGCGTCATTTACATCGAGCTGATCCGCGGGGTGCCGCTCATCAGCCTGCTGTTCATGTCGTCGGTCATGCTGCCGCTGTTTCTGCCCGAGGGCTTCTCCATCGACAAGCTGCTGCGCGCGCAGATCGCCATCATCATGTTCGCGGCGGCTTACATTGCCGAAACCGTGCGGGGCGGCCTGCAGGCGATTCCAAAGGGGCAGTACGAGGCGGCGGCCGCATTGGGGCTGACCTACTGGCAGCAGGTGCGCAAGATAGTCCTGCCGCAGGCGCTGCGGGTGGTGATGGCGCCTCTGGCCAGCATTTTCATTTCGCTGTTCAAGGACACGTCGCTGGTGGTGGTGATAGGCATTTTCGATTTGACGCAGGCCGCCAAGGCGGCGATTGCCGATGCCCAGTGGCATGGTTTCAGCATCGAGGCCTATCTTTTCATCGCCTGCATATATTTTGTATTTTGCTATGCCATTTCGCGCTACAGCCAGGGGCTGGAAAAGCGGCTCAAGTACGAGTCGGCTTGACCCGGGCGCCCTGGCGGATGGGCTGGGCGTGAATAAAACCACCAATCGCAAAGGAGCGGCAATATGGCCCAGGCCATGATCCAGATGGAAGGCGTCAGCAAATGGTTCGGATCGTTCCAGGTGCTGCGCGACATCGACCTCGAAGTGGCCAGGGGCGAGCGCATCGTCATCTGCGGCCCATCGGGCTCGGGAAAATCCACGCTCATACGCTGCATCAACCGGCTCGAGGAGCATCAACAAGGGCGCATCGTGGTGGGCGGCGTCGAGCTGACGGGCAATCTCAAGCGCATCGAGGCGGTGCGCCGCGATGTCGGCATGGTCTTCCAGCATTTCAATCTTTTCCCTCACCTTACCGTGCTCGAGAACCTTGTGCTCGGGCCGGTCTGGGTGCTTGGCCTGCCCCGGCGGGCCGCCGAGGAAAAGGCCATGCACTACCTGGAGCGCGTGCATATCGCGGATCAGGCGGACAAGCATCCCGGCCAGTTGTCGGGCGGCCAGCAGCAGCGGGTGGCCATTGCGCGCTCCTTGTGCATGGAACCCAAGGTCATGCTGTTCGACGAGCCGACGTCGGCGCTGGATCCCGAGATGGTCACCGAAGTGCTGGACGTCATGGTCGGGCTGGCCGAGGACGCGGGCATGACGATGCTGTGCGTGACGCACGAAATGGGTTTCGCCCGGCAGGTGGCGGATCGCGTCATCTTCATGGATCAGGGCCGCATCGTCGAGCAAAACACGCCGGAAGCCTTTTTCGATGCACCGGCCAACGAGCGTACCCGCCTCTTCCTGAGCCGGATACTGCATTAGGGCCTGCTTGGCTGTCGAATCAAACTGTAACACTTGGTCAAGCGAGGTCTTGCTAGGATAATGTCAGCGGGTGACGGCTCGCGAACAGGATTCGAACAACACTCAGGAGAACCAAGAATGAATACGACGATGCGAGTGAACAAACTGGTGGCCTGCCTTGGCATGGCCGCATTGGTGTCGGGCTGCGCCAGCATTCAGGAAAGCATGGGCGGCATGAGCAAGGGCGGCGGCACGGCAGTGGGAGCGGGGGCTGGCGCGGCGGTGGGCGCCGGCCTTGGGGCCATTATCGGCGACAGCAGCTCGGCTGCGCTTATTGGCGCTGGCATTGGCGCAGTGGCCGGCGGCATCGTGGGCTACAACTGGTCGGGCGTGAAAAAAGACGTGCAGCAGTCCGGCGCTTCGCGCCTGGGCATCGACGTCATCGAAATGCCGGACGGCAGCCTGAAGGTCAACATTCCCAGCAACGTCTCGTTCGATACCAACAAGTACGCGCTCAAGCCGGCGCTGCTGCCGGTGCTGGACAGTGTGGCGCGGGCGCTGTCGCAGCACCCCGAATTGCGCGCCAAGGCCATCGGCTATACCGACAGCACCGGCACCGCCGCGTTCAACCAGACCCTGTCGGTCAACAGGGCGCGCGCCGTCACCAATTACCTGAACCAGCACGGCGTGGCGCAGTCCCGCCTCATGACCGAGGGCCGCGGGCCGGCCAACCCCATTGCCGACAACGGCACGGTGGAAGGCCGCGCCATGAACCGGCGTGTCGAATTGTTCCTGTATGCGGTCAAGCAGTAGAGCCAGGGGTATTCTTCCGGCAAAAAAATCGAGCCGTGCGGCTCGATTTTTTTTGAGGCGCTGGTTCGTGCCGCGTTCGCGAAGCCAAGCCTGCCGTCAGGTTTGCTGATAAATGTTTGCGCCTTTCCTGACGAACTCCACGGCTTTTTCCTGCATGCCTCGCCGCAGGGCCTGATCGTCGTCCAGTCCTTGCTGCTGGGCGTATTCGCGTACGTCCTGGGTGATTTTCATGCTGCAGAAATGGGGGCCGCACATGGAGCAGAAGTGGGCGACCTTCATCGAGTCCTTGGGCAGGGTTTCGTCGTGGAAGTCGCGCGCGGTGTCGGGGTCCAGCCCCAGGTTGAACTGGTCCTCCCAGCGGAACTCGAAGCGGGCCTTCGAAAGCACGTTGTCGCGGATGGCGGCGCCGGGATGGCCCTTGGCCAGGTCGGCGGCGTGGGCGGCTATCTTGTAGGTGATGATGCCGTCCTTCACATCCTTTTTATTGGGCAGGCCCAGGTGTTCCTTGGGCGTTACGTAGCACAGCATGGCGGTGCCGTACCAGCCGATGAGGGCCGCGCCTATGCCCGACGTGATGTGGTCGTAGCCCGGAGCGATGTCGGTGGTCAGGGGCCCCAGCGTGTAGAAGGGGGCCTCGTGGCATTGCTCCAGCTGCAGCTCCATGTTCTCGCGGATGAGGTGCATGGGAACGTGGCCGGGGCCTTCTATCATGGTTTGCACATCGTGTTTCCAGGCAAGCTGCGTGAGTTCGCCCAGGGTGCGCAGTTCGGCCAGTTGGGCTTCGTCGTTGGCGTCGTAGCCCGAGCCCGGACGCAGACCGTCGCCCAGCGAGAAGCTCACGTCGTAGGCTTTCATGATTTCGCAGATTTCCTCGAAACGCTCGTACAGAAAGCTTTCCTTGTGATGGGCCAGGCACCACTTGGCCATGATGGAGCCGCCGCGGGAAACGATGCCGGTCATGCGGTCGGCGGTCATCGGAATGAAGGGCAGGCGCACGCCGGCGTGGATGGTGAAGTAGTCCACGCCCTGCTCGGCCTGCTCGACGAGGGTGTCGCGAAAAATATCCCATGTCAGTTCCTCGGCCTTGCCGTCCACTTTTTCCAGGGCCTGGTAGATGGGCACGGTACCGATGGGAACGGGCGAGTTGCGGATGATCCACTCGCGCGTTTCGTGGATGTTCTTGCCAGTGGAAAGATCCATGACGGTGTCGCCGCCCCAGCGTATGGCCCAGGTCATTTTCTCGACTTCTTCGCTGATGCTCGAACCCAGCGCCGAGTTGCCGATATTGGCGTTGATCTTGACCAGGAAGTTGCGGCCTATGGCCATGGGCTCGATCTCGGGGTGGTTGATGTTGGCCGGGATGATGGCGCGGCCCCGGGCGACTTCGTCGCGCACGAACTCGGGCGTGATCCGCGCGGGGATGGACGCGCCGAAGGATTGCCCGGGGTGCTGGCGCAGCAGGCGGCGGGCGATCTTCTCGCCGTCCGGGCCGCTGTCGCGCAGCGCCTGTACGTACTGTTCCTGTCGCAGGTTTTCACGGATGGCGACGAATTCCATTTCCGGGGTGACGATGCCGCGGCGGGCGTAGTGCATCTGCGAGACGTTGGCGCCGGCCCTGGCGCGGCGGGCGGGCCGCTGCAGCTCGAAACGCAGGGCGTCCAGCGCAGTGTCGGCGCGGCGTTCGAGGCCGTAGCGGCTGCTTGGGCTGGCAAGCTGCTCGGTGTCGCCGCGCTCTTGTATCCAGGCGGCGCGCAGGGCTGGCAGGCCCTTGCGGATGTCGATATTGGCGTCCGGGTCGGTGTACGGGCCGCTGGTGTCGTAGACGGTGAGCGGCGGGTTGGTTTCGCCGCCGAACATGGTGGGTGTGTCGCTTTGCGAGATTTCACGGAAGGGTACGCGCAGGTCCGGGCGGGAGCCCTGCTCGTAGACTTTGCGGGAATTCGGCAAGGGGGCGACGGCGGCCGCGTCGACCTCGGCGGTGGAAGCGAGAAACTGGGGATTGGCGTTCAAGAGGCGCTCCAAGAAAATGGAGCCGAATAGGGATGGCGCTATGTGTAATGCGGTAAAGACAAGCGTTGCTCCCAGCATCGGCATTATCCGTACTGGTACAAAGGGTTTTTCTCAACCTGCCGCACCCGCGGCAAGTACCCCTGCATGAATTGGGAATTATACGTTTATGGAAAGCCGGTGTGAAGAACTCCAGCCCACAGGCCGGAGCTACTTCGCCGCAATACGGGGGCGCCTTCGGCGCCGTATCGACGTAGCCTGGCTTGGCCTCGGCCTTCAGGCCGAGGCTTGCACTTTGGCGTGTGGTCAGCCGGCTGGCGGAATCAGGCGCGCGGTTCCGGTTCTTGTTCCCGGGCCGGTGTTGCCGCGCCCTGGCGGCGCACGAAGACCATATTGTCGCGGTGCATGAGCTCCTGGTCGGACATGCTGCCAAGGATCTGGGCGATCCGGCTGCTGGGCTGGCGCATGATGCGCCGCGTGTCGCTGGCCGAATAGTTGATCAGGCCGCGGCCGCATTCGACGCCCTGCTGGTCGATGCAGGCTACGACGTCGCCGCGCTCGAACTCGCCGTCGACCGCGATGACGCCGATGGCGAGCAGGCTTTTATGGCCCTGGGTCAGGGCGCGGATGGCGCCGTCGTCCAGGGTGATGCGGCCGCGCAGCCGCAGGTGATTGGCCATCCAGCGCTTGCGGGCCGAACGCACGGGCAGCGAGGCGCGCAGTTCCGTGCCGATGCGTTCGCCCTTGGCCAGGCGCAGCAGCACGTCGGGTTCGCGTCCCGATGCAATGACGGTGTGGCCCCCGCTGTTGGCGGCGCGCCTTGCGGCCAGCACCTTGGTAAGCATGCCGCCCGTGCCGATGCCGCTGCCTGCGCCGCCCGCCATGGCTTCGAGGGCGGGGTCGCCGGCCTGGGCGATGGCGATGAATTCGGCGGCCGGGTTCTTGCGCGGGTCGGCGCTGTACAGGCC
>NZ_DATMGA010000043.1:0-23017 GCF_035555955.1 Eoetvoesiella sp.
GCCGTCGGTTGTTGATGGCGTCGACCAGCATCGAGAAGCCCAGGGTGTCGCTAAGCAAGATGAATTCCTGGCGCTCTTTGCTGCATATCTGGCCCGTGCGGGTCAGGAAGTCGATGGCGTAGTCCCACTCTTCCTGCTTGAGCTGGATGTCCTTGGCAAACGCGTGAAGGTGCTTCACAAGCGAGGTCATGACCTCCTTCAGGCGGGGGTTGATGCCTTCGGCCATGCGGACGTTGACGGCGCTTTCGGAGTCTGCTTCGGTGAAAAACTGAGTCATGAGTGTATCCCTTTCCAGAGTGGTGTTTCGTGTATTTGGTTTTCGTTGGGAGCTGCCTGCCGGGTCTCCGGGGCTGTGGGCGGGCGCTGCCGCAGCGGCAGGAAATCGATGCCGGTGCGATCGCTGAACATTCCCCAAAGGCCGCGGCGCGCGAATAACATGATAGCGATGCCGATCAGGCCCAGCAAGATCAGGTAGATCGTTCCGTAGTCCGCCAGCGCGCGCTGCAGGATGTAGAAAACGACGACGCCCGCCACCGGCCCCGGCAACGTCCCGATTCCGCCTATCACGACAACGAAGATCACGAAGGCGGTCCAGTTGATCACGGAGAAGGCGGCTTCGGGCGTGACCCGTGTGATCTGTATGAATAGTAGCGCACCGCACAGGCCGGTGCCGAACGCCGTCGCCAGGAAGACCAGCGCCTTGAGGCGGGTGGGGTCGATGCCCAGCGAGCGCGCCGCCTCGGTGTTGTCGCGGATGGCCTGCAGGCCCAGCCCCAGGCGCGAGCGCAGGAAGGCATAGCACAGGCCCAGGGTGGCGATGGCCAGGATCAGGGCCAGCCAATAGGTGATGGTGTCGGCGGCGGCCGAACTGCTGACGCCCAGCAGATGCTTCAGTTCGGCCACGCCGAACATGTGGTTGACGGTTCCCCGCGGCAGCGAGGTGCCGGAGCCGCCGCCCAGCGCGTGCCACTGGGCCAGCGACAGGCGCGCGATCTCGGCCATGGACCAGGTGCCGATGGCGAAATAGGCGCCGCTTAGCCGGAACGTGAAGAACGCCATGGGGATGGCGAACAGCATGGCGACCACGCCGGCGACGACGACACCGATCAGGGGGTCCCAGCCCAGAAGGATGACGACGGCGAACATGGCGTAGGCGCCCAGCCCGACGAATGCCTGCTGGCCCACCGACACGAGGCCGGCAAAGCCCGCCAGCAGGTTCCAGTTCATGGCCAGCACCAGCAGGGTCAGCATCATGAACAGATCCTGCACCATCGAGCGGGAGCCGATGATGGGGACGGCGAAGAGCAGGGCGGCCAGGAGCAGCGCGATCGATGCGGCGGAGCCGCGCGGCAGGCGGAGGACTTTCTTGGAGGGCTTGGCTGGCTGTGTTTTCGTGGACATGGCTTGTGGATCCTTGACGGGCTTAGGGCCTGTTAACCCTTACTAAGGAGATCGCGTTGGGTCTTGAACCGGTCGGGCGCAAGGCGTCCCGCGCAGCAAGGCTCAATGCCTTGCGAGCAGGGACAACGCTGCGAACGGCCGGTTCAAGACCCAACCCCGCGGGAAGCCATGAAAAAACCGCCGGCTCGGCGTTGCCGGGCTTGCCCGTATCGACATACGCGCCGCGCCCGGCGCCTGGATCCGTCAGTTTTTTCATGGCTTCGCGACTCCTTAGTAAGGGTTAACAGGCCCTAATCGTTGGCGCGCGGGAACAGCCCGCGGGGGCGGATCAGAAGAATCGCCGCGAAGGCCAGGTGTCCGCTCAGGATCTGCCATTCGGGGTTGACCGCCGCGCCCAGGGTCTGGGCCAGGCCGATGACGATTCCGCCTATCAGCGTGCCCCACAAGCTCCCCAGCCCGCCGATGATGACCGCCTGGAAGGCGTAGAGCAGGCGCGCCGGGCCGATCGACGGGTCGAAGTTGGCGCGGGTGCCAAGGTAAAGGGCGGCGATGGTCGCCACCACCATGGCGATCCCGGTGGCGATGCAGAACACACGCTTGGCGTGGATGCCCATCAGGCCCGCGGTGACGGCGTCGTCGGAAGTGGCCCGGAAAGCCCGGCCCAGCGCGGTGCGGTAGAAGATCTGGTTGAGCGCGAAAATGACGGCGATGGCCGTGGCGAGGGTCATCAGCGGCACGACGCCCACCGTGAGCGGTCCGAACGACAGCGATGCCGCTTCGATGGGGCCGGCGGCCAGTTTCTGGCTGTCGGCCGAAAAGCCTTCGAGCAGCGCGTTCTGGATGACGACAGACAGTCCGAAGGTGACCAGCAGCGGAGGCAGGAGGTCGTCGTCCAGAACGCGATTGAGCACATGGGCCTGCAGCAGCCAGCCGGCGGCGAACATGATCGGCGCGGCGATCAGCACCGCCGCGAAGGGGTTCAGCCCCAGGGAGGTGGTGATGGAAAGAATGAGGAAGGCGGCCAGGACGATGAGGTCGCCGTGCGCCAGGTTGACCAGCCGCATGACGCCGAAGACGAGGCTCAGGCCCGCGGCAAAGAGGGCATACAGCCCGCCCAGCAATATGCCTTGCACAATGGTGTTCAGCAATATCATGACGTCACTCCGAAGTACGCATCGTGGATGGCCTCGCGCGAAAGCTCTGCGGGGGCGCCCTGCAGGGTCACCCGGCCTTCCATCATGCAATAGACCTGGTCGGCCACGCGCAGCGCCTGCGCGATGTCCTGCTCGACGAGGACGATGGAGGCCCCGGCCGCCTTGATCTTGGGCACGGCGGCGTAGATGTCGCGGATCACCAGCGGCGCCAGCCCCAGGCTGATCTCGTCGCAAAGCAGGACGTCGGGGTTGGACATCAGCGCCCGGCCGATGGCCACCATTTGTTGCTGGCCGCCCGACAGCGCGGTTCCGGGGCTGCGCCGGCGCTCTTTCAGAATGGGAAAGAGCTCGTAGATCGCCTCGAGCGTCCATGTGCCTTTGCCGCGGCGCGCATGGGCTCCGACGAGCAGGTTCTCTTCCACGCTGAGCGAGGGAAACAGCTTGCGGCCTTCGGGCACCATGGCGATGCCGCGCATCAGCACGTCGGGGGGCGAGAGCGCGCCGATGGGCTCGCCGCGCAGCCGGATGGCGTCCGCCGGGGCCGGGACAATGCCGGAGATGGCGCGCATCAAGGTAGTCTTGCCGGCGCCGTTGGCGCCGATGATGGCGACGGTTTCGCCCTGGTTCAGCGTCAGGTCCACGCCGAACAGCGCCTGGAAGTCGCCATAGAAGGCCGTGAGCCGTTGCGTCCGCAGCAAGGGGGTCGGGTCTGTCATGCTTCGATTCCCAGATAGATTTCGCGCACTTCGGGCGAGGCCATGACAGCGTCGGGCTTGCCCAGCATGAGCACCCGGCCGAAGTTGAGCACCATCAGCCGCTGCACGACCGAGTTCAGCGCGTGCAGCACATGTTCGATCCAGATGATGGCCGTGCCGTCCGCATGGATGTCCTGGATGGTGCGGATGAGCTCGCCGCATTCCGCTTCGGTCAGGCCGCCGGCGATTTCGTCCAGCAATATCAGGCTGGGCGAGGTGGCCATGGCGCGGGCCAGCTCCAGTCTTTTCCGCTTGAGCAGAGGGAGTCCCCCGGCCGGTTCGTCGAGCACGTCTTCCAGGCCGGTGCGCCTGAGGATGTCGACGCACTGCCGGCCCGCGTCGCGGCCGCGCCGTCCGCCGCCGAACTGGGCAGCGACCAGCAGGTTCTCGTAGACGCTGAGGCGCCCGAAGGGCTGCGGGATCTGAAACGACCGGCCGATGCCCGCGATGCTGCGCTGCATGGGTGTGTGCCGCGTCACGTCGGCGCCGTTGAACGCGATGGCGCCGCTGTCGGGGCGAAGATTGCCGGCGATCAGGTTGAAGAGGGTGGACTTGCCGGCGCCGTTGGGACCGATGATGCCCAGCGCTTCGCCCGGCTCGACCTCGAAGCTCACGTTGTCCGTGACCTTGAGCGCGCCGAACGATTTGGACACGGACTGCAGACTTAGAATAGGCATGGGGATCTCCGGACTGGCGCGGCGCCTGGTCTGGCGCCCGCGCCGGCTCCGCTAGCGCAGGGTTTCGAGCGTGCCGCCCAAGGGGATGTTGGGCGCATTGCCGTTCTCGACGATCAGCAAATCGAAGCTGCCGTCGGCCTTGCGCCGCCACTGTCCGCCGACCAGGGGCGTCTTGGCGACGTTCTTGCGCGCGAAAGGCGGCACGTTGTCCTTGCCCCATCCGATGTTGCCCACCACGGTGTCGAGCGAGGTGGTGGCGATGGCCTTGGCCACTGCCTCGTGGTCGGTGGGGTCGTCCGCCCGCTTGAGCACGTCGGCGGCGACCTCGAACAGCGCGTGGGTAAAGCCGACCGGCTGGGTCCATTGGCGTCCGGCGGCCTTGGAGAAGCGTTCGGCCAGAGCCTCGCAGCTTTCGCCTGTCAGCGAGGAATGGAACGGGAACTTCGGCGACCAGTACACCTCGCAGGTCAGGTTGTGGCCCAGGGGGCCGAGCGCCGCCACGCTTTCGGGGAACAGCAGGGCCTTGGCAATGGAGGCCAGCTTGGGCTTGAAGCCTTGCTGGCTGGCCTGGGTCCAGAAGGTGGTGAAGTCCGGTGGAATAGGAATGCCCGTGAAAATCTCCACCTCGTTTTTCTTGAAGGCGGCGATCTGCGCCGAAAAATCGTCGGTCAGGTTCTTGTAGCGCCCCGGATCGGTAAGCTTGTAGCCGGCCTTGGCGGCCGCGGGCGGCATGCCGACGTTGCTGGCCCAGGCGTTGCCGTCGCCGTCGTTCGGCCACAGCGCGCCAAGGCTCTTGTTGCTTTCCACACCCTTCCACATATTGAGGAATACCGACACATTGTCCTCGAGGCCCCAGAAGAAATGGTAGACGTAGTCGAAGCTCGTCCACGATTTCGGGTCGTTGGGGTTGCCCTGCTGGCCGATGAACCACGGCTGCCAGGGGGCGACCGAGGAAATGACCGGCACTTCCTCGGCTTCGGCGATGGTGCAGACGGGGTTGGTCGTATCCGGCGTCGAGGCGACGAGTATCAAATCCACCTTGTCCCGCACGATCAGCTCACGGGCCACGTCGGCGGCGCGGTTCGGGTTCGACTGGCTGTCCTTGACCAGCACTTCGACGTTCAGGCCTTTGGAGGGAGCGGTCTTGAGGAACTGCTCGATCATGTATTTGTCGGCCTCGGAGAAAGCGCTCAAGGCGCCCGATTGCGGACTGATGTAGCCGATCTTGATGGGGCGCTTGCGGGCGTAGGCCGGCAGAGCCAATGCGCTGACCGCCGCAGCCAGGCCGGTTCCGAGTACTTGTCGTCTTGTGACCATGGTTTTGTCTCCCGATTGTTGTGTGGATTTATGCCATTGCCTCGGCCGGAGCCGTTTGCAGATGAAGTTGCGCCATGACTTTGTCGAAGCGCCGCTGCAGCGCCTCGGGGGTCTTGGCGGTGATCGCGACGTAGAAGTCCGGGCGCAGCAGTGCGTACTTGGCGTCGAGCTGCGCGAACCACCTGGCGTAAGTGCCTTCTATATCGACGGCATCGCAGGCCGTGCCCGGCGCGCCGACTCTTACGGCCATGCCGTCCAGCGACGCGAATTGCCTTTGCTGGGCGCCGGTCAGCGCGGCGGCGGGGTCCGCATCCAGGCCGATCAGGATCCAGCCCTGGCCCACGGCCTGGTCGAAGCGGTCCTGTTTTCCGCGGGCCTGCACCAGGCCCTGCACCGATAGTTCGCCCGCGTGGGCCGATTCGCCGCACCAGATGCCGGATCCGAGCTGGCAGATGTCGGTCGGCACGGGCTGGTTGTTTCTGGCGGCCAGCTCGACCTTCATCCTGGCGTCGCGCTCGGCCGCCTGCTTTTCGTCTGAAATGCAGATGATCTTGCCCAGTTCCTGGCTGAAGTCGATGTAGTGCCTGGCATGGTCCAGGCGCTCGGAGGTATAGCTGTCGAGCACTTCCATTCCCAGCCGGCCTTCCAGGATGGCGTTGAGGCGCCAGCCCAGCGCAAAGGCGTCGCGCACGCCGGCGCACATGCCTTCGCCCGCGAACGGGGGCATCAGATGCGCCGCATCGCCGGCCAGGGCGCAGCGGCCCTTGTTCCAGGACTTGGCCCAACTGGCCTGGAAGCGATAGACCGCGCTGCGCTCCAGCGTGGCGTTGTCCGGCGTCAGGCCCCAGGGCTTGAGCAATTCCCAGGCGCGTTCGGGGGTCTGGAGCTCTTCGATGGATTCGCCCGGCAGAACCATGAATTCCCAGCGCCTGCGGCCGGGGCCGCCGGGCACGATGGTGGTCGGTCGCTTGGGGTCGCACAACTGCCATTGCGCCGGCTTCATGTCGTAGGGGCCGTGCGGAATCATGTCCAGAATCAGCCAGTCGAAGAAATAGCCTTTGTCCTCGTTCTCGATGCCCAGGCTCTTGCGCACGAAGCTGTTGGCGCCGTCGGCGCCGACCACGAACCTGGCGCGCAGGGTTCGATTCTCGGCGGCCGCTCCGGCTTCTTCGGTGTTTCGTTGCAGGGAGAGCGTGACGCCATCGGCGTCCTGCTCGAGCGCCACGCCCTGCCAGCCTCGCAACTGCGTGACGGTGGGAAGGCCGTCGGCGATGCGGGTCAGGCGTTTTTCAAGCTGGGGCTGGTTGAACCAGTAGCGCACGCGCCAGCCCGAGGCCGACGTGCTTTGCCAGTCGACGATCTGCAGGTTCTCGAACTTGGCGTCCTTCCAGTAGTACAGCTCGTCGTGATAGCTGATGGCGGGGTCGTTTTCGGAGTCGATGCCCAGTGTCGCCAGGATGCGGGCGATCTCGTGATCGTAGGTCACCGCGCGGGGACGGTCGTAGGCCTGCGTCCAGCGCTCGACCAGGGTGACCCGCTTGCCTTGCCTGCCCAGCAGGATGGCAAGCAGCGTGCCCACGGGGCCCGCGCCGACGATTGCGACGTCGGTTTCGGCGTTCCGGGGGGAGGTTGAATTGGATAGAGCCATGTCGGTCTCCTTCTCGAAAATCATTCTGTGTACTCCGGCGGTCCGGGGCCTGCCGAAGGCCTGCGCCTGTCTCCGGCTTTGCGGTTCGGGCATTTTTGACGGGCTGCTGCGGCACGAACAGAATATAATTCTAAAATGAATGTTCGTCACATATGGATTACCCTCATATTCAATGCCGTGGCATATGTGGTGTATTTCGCATGGACCGCGCCGCCGGCGATGCTCGGGACGGCGAAAGTTTCGTAGTAGACTGCGAATTGATGAATGTAGTGACCCGGATCAGATCAAATGACGAAAGAAAAAATGGAGCCGGAAGGTCGTGTGGCACGCAGGCAGCGCCGCAATCGCGAAGCGTTGATCCGCGCCGCCAGTGGCGTGATGAGCGAAAAGGGCATCGACGCCGCGACCATGCTTGAAATCGCGGAACGCGCCGACGTGGGGGCCGGGACGGTCTACAACTACTTCAAATCCAAGGACGCCCTGGCTGTGGCTGTGCTCGAGAAAATGATGCACGACCTTGCGCTGCGCATCGAAGCCACTACCGACGCCTTCGAGGATCCGGCCGAAGTCTATGCTTTTGGTATACGCACGGTGCTGGAAACAGCCACTTCCGACATGCGCTGGAAGCAGATGCTGTATCGCTCCGAAGTCATTTCCGATGCGCTGTTCCGCTGCATGGGGCCGTTTGCCATACGCGACATGCGGCGCGCGGCGGACGCCGGCCGCTTCCAGATTCCGGATGCCGAGCTGGTCTGGAAGCTGACGTCGCATGCGATCTTCGGCATCAGCCTGGCCATCACATCTGGCGAGGCGCCGTCCGACTCCATGGACCAGATCATCGAACGGCTGCTGTGTATGACCGGCATCGGCGCCGAAGCCGCGCGCGAGCTGTCCATGCGCCCGCGGCCGGCGCTGAGCCCCGAGCGCAAGCGCTAGCCAAGCCCGGCATCGGCGGGGTCGGGGTCGCGTTTACGCGGTCAAGCCCCGGCCCGAGTAAGCGTTCATCATGTTCATGCAGGGCAAATGCGCAGGCCAGCCAGGCAGCGGGCTAATGCAATATGTGGTTGTGCGGATCGAGCGGCGCGGGTAGCTGCTGGTGGCCCAGCAGGGCAAGCATTTCCCGCTCGATCGTGCGGGTCATGGCGTACAAGGGCAGGGCGTTGGGCTCGAGGCCGAAGGGGTCTTCAAGCTGATGGCCCAGCGCGTCGAGGCCGAAGAAGGTATAGGCCACGAGCAGCACGGGCAGCAGCGTCCACCAGTCCAGCGATCCCGCCAGCGCGAACGGCAGGGTCAGGCAGAAGATAAGGGCGGTCCGGTGCAGCAGGAGTGAGTACGAGAACGGCACGGGCGTGGACGCGATGCGCTCGCAGCCGCCCTGGGAGTTGGCAAGAATGGCAAGCTGGTGATCGAGCACCGAATAGTGGATGGCCTCGATCTTCTTGTCGTGCATCAGCTTCAGGCAGTATCTTCCGATCTGGTCGAGTACCGTGTTGGTGGGATTGGGCTCGTTCGGGGCCAGGCCGATGTCGCACCACGGCTTGATGGCTTCGGGCTCGCTTGCGCCGCGCAACCGGGCCGCCAGCCCCGCCGAGAAGGCGCATAGGCCGCGCAGAAGATAGTCCTTGTCTTCATGGGGCAGCGTGGCGGCCTGGCGCGCGAACGACCGGCTGGCAATGATGATGTCTCCCCAGAGCTTCCTGCCTTCCCACCAGCGCGCGTAGCAGGCGTTGTTGCGAAAGCTCATGAAGACCGACAGCGCGATGCCGATGAGCGTGAAGGGAATGGCGCTGATCCGCGCAAAAATACCCGGGTGCTCCTGTGCGGCGAAGATCGCGATGACGCTGACGATGGCAATCAGGATGAGGCGGCCCGTGATCCTTGGCAGAATCGAGCCATTGATCGTCAAGAGAATGTCCTTGATGCTGGGCTGCGAGCGAACGATCATTTTCTTTGCGCTTATTCAGGCCGAGTCGAGGCATGACGGAATGCTGGTAGTTTACCCCGGGGGCCGCGGCCGGTGCTGAGCCCGATCAAAGACTGATTTTGAGCGCAGTCAAAAACAATAAGAAGTCCAAAGAATACTGTCAATAGAGTTCTTCCCCAGTTTGTTGAGTGAGCTGAACAATATGTCGAAAACGCCAAAAAAGGGGTCGAAATTTATAGATCGGGCTTATGAAATACGTTACGCTTTTCTCGGTTACGCGGGGATATGTTCGGGCTATTTTCCTTAAAACTCATAATTTACGGCCCGCCGATAACGTCAATAAAGCGTTACCTACGCCCCCTGGGGCTGCAGTTTTTGGAGGAGAAAAAATGAAATTAACGTCCTTTCTGGAACGAAGCCGTACGGTAGCTGGACCGGGTTTTAGCCGATGGATGGTGCCCCCCGCGGCGCTTTGCGTGCATCTTTGCATCGGCCAGGCCTACGCATACAGTGTTTTCAACCTGCCGATGACCCGATTGATCGGTATCAACGAGTCGGCTCCTGACGACTGGAAGCTGACTCAACTGGGCTGGATTTTCTCGCTGGCCATCTTTTTCCTGGGTGTTTCCTCGGCGGTATTCGGGCGCTGGGTCGAAGAGGGCGGCCCGCGCAAGGCCATGTTCACGGCCGCGTGCTGCTGGGCTGGCGGGTTCTTCATTTCGGCCATCGGCGTTTCCATACACCAGCTATGGCTGCTGTATCTAGGGTACGGGGTATTGGGGGGAATAGCGCTGGGCATAGGGTATATCTCGCCGGTCTCCACGCTTATCAAGTGGTTTCCTGACAGGCCTGGCATGGCCACGGGCATGGCCATCATGGGTTTCGGCGGCGGCGCTTTCATTGCCTCGCCGCTTTCGGTGTGGCTGATGGGCAAGTTCACCACCAGCACGCATATCGGCGTGATGGAAACCTTCGTCGTTCTGGGCGTGGTCTATTTCATTTTCATGATTGTCGGATCCATCATCGTGCGGGTGCCGCCGCCCGACTGGAAGCCCGAGGGCTATGTGGCGCCGGTGCAGGCCACCAAGATGATCACCCGCAACAATGTCTATGTGTACGACGCCCTGAAAACGCCCCAGTTCTGGCTGATCTGGGTCGTGTTGTGCGTCAACACCACGGCCGGCATCGGCGTCCTGGGGCAGGCCTCGGCCATGAGCCAGGAGATGTTCCCGGGGCGCATCACGCCCATCGCGGCGGCGGGCCTCGTGGGGCTCATGAGCCTGTTCAACATGGGCGGCCGGTTCGCCTGGGCCTCGGTGTCGGACTTCATCGGCCGCAAGAACACCTATTTCGTGTTCATGGTTCTTGGCCTGCTTCTGTACTGCGCCATTCCGCACACCGGCTCGGTCGGCAGCATCACGCTTTTCGTCGCGTGCTTCTGCATCATCATCAGCATGTACGGCGGCGGCTTCTCGACCGTGCCGGCCTATCTGCGGGACATGTTCGGCACGCAGTACGTGGGCGCGATCCATGGCATGCTGTTGACCGCCTGGTCGGCCGCGGGCATTTTCGGCCCGGTCATGGTCAACTACATCCGGGCCTATAACATTGCGCACGACGTACCCAAGGCGCAAGCCTACAACACCACCATGTACATCATGGCCGGGCTGTTCGTGCTCGGATTCATCTGCAACCTTCTCGTGAAGGCGGTTCACAGCCGCTACCACATGAAGAGCGAAAACGAGATGTCGGCCATGGCGGGGAAGACCGTCGGCAATGCGGCTGGCGCTTAACGGAGGCGAACCATGGAAAATACCAATTACAAACGCACGACGACCTTGCAGCTTGTGCTGGCATGGGGGTTCGTGGGCATACCCCTGGTGTTTGGCGTATTGAAAACACTGGCCAATGCCATGAGGCTGTTCCAGTAGACTGAAAACGGTTTGCCGGTAGTTTGTCATGCGGGGCGGGCAACCGCCCCGCAGTCGTTTCCGTCCGCACGTTATGCTTGTCCGCCCTGGGAGCGTGGGCGGTAGAAACAGTCCGGGCTGCAAAGCCGTCTGCTCGGTTCATATTTCCGCCGCTTCTTGGCCCATAGAACCACTATGGGCCGGCGAATCGTCAAAAATCTGCCCTGTCGCAGCCGGCTTTTCGCCTCGAACGTTTCTACCGCCCACGCTCCTGGGGGATGGCCTTGTCCAGGTCGGCGCCCAGTATGTTCTGGGCCAGTTGGTCGAGCTGGCGCAGCGTCCAGTCGAGCACTTCCGCCTGGGTGAGGGTTTTTTCCGTGAGCCAGCCCGCGACCAACTGGTCGTGAAAGGCGATCCAGGCGCGCAGGCACACCCGCATTTTCTCGGTCGGGCTGGCAATGCCCAGTACTTCGAACAGCTTGTCTATGGCCCGCTGCCGGGAGGCTTCCCAGATTTGCGTGATCGTGCCGCTGACGCTGGTATTGAGCGAGCGGGAGCGGAACAGCGCATCGCCCTCGCGCTGCTTGATGGCCCGCATGTGGGCGCGCAGGAAAGAGGCGATTTGAAGCCTCGCGGTCTTGCCGCGAAAGGCATGCAGTTGCGCGGCATCCATGCTTTGGGCGGCCGTGCGCGAGACCTCGGCGTAGAGCTCGTCCATGGAGCCGAAATGATGGAACAGCAGGCCGTGCGCGACGCCGGCCTGCTTGGCGATTTCGGCGGCGGACACCTCAGGAAACCCGTGTCTGGCGAACAGGCTCTCGGCGGCATCGAGAATGCGCTGCTTGCCCGACGGCGCTTTCGGCGCCTTTGCCGTGGCTTTGCGGGAGGAGGGGGCTGCGGTCTGGTTCATGCGCAAATAATAGCCGAAAAACAGGCGCCGCCTGCAACCGCGGGCAAGGGAAAACCACTATCACCGAGCCTTATTTTTTGATTTAATATTGACTGAAAGTCAGTATTTTTTACGGCTCCAGCCTGCGGTAAAAATGCCGGTCCAAGTAGGGACGCTGCGTTTTTGGCGCATAAAGACGTAAAAAATTCACCCCTGGCTGTATTTTTTGAAATTAACTGACTATTAGTCAATATTTTTCAGAGGGCGCCATGGCTCCATCTTCGTGTTTCGCACAGGACGACTCGTTTGAGGTAATCATCGTCGGCGGCGGGCCTTGCGGCCTGGCTGCCGCCATCGCCCTTGGACGCTGCGGCGTCAAGACGCTTCTCGTCGAGAAGCATCCCTCGACTTCCTTCCATCCGCGCGGCCACGTCGTCAGCGCACGCACAATGGAAATCCTTAGGAACTGGGGGCAGGAAGAGGCCGTGCGCGCCCGGGCCGTTCCACATGACCGCAATCAGGGAGTCGCGTTCGTGCGGTCCGTGGCCGGCGAGATGATCGGCGACATCCGCACCGGTTCGGACAAACTGCGCAACCGCCTGTTCGAAAGCTACGGCCCCAGCGCCAAGACTTCGTGTCCCCAGGACGTGCTGGAACCCATATTGCGCCGCGCGGCGGAATCCCTGCCGTCCGTCAGCGTGCAATTCGGCACCCGGCTCGATGCGCTCGACCAGGACGATGACGAGGTCCGGGCCTGCATCACCGGATGCGATGGCCGGAGCCGCGAAGTGCGCGCGCAGTATGCGATTGCCGCCGACGGCGCAAGGGGGGCGCTGCGGCAAGCGCTGGGCATCGAGCTTGCCGGCGACGGGCCGATGGGCAGTCAAATCGGCGTGTACTTCGAGGCCGATCTTTGGCCCTGGGTGAAGGACAAACCCAACCTGCTGTGGTGGATCTATAACAACACAACGGTTGGCGTGCTCATTGCCCTGGACGGGCGATATCGCTGGACCTACAACTTTTGCTACGATCCGGCAAAGCACAGCCCCGAGGACTTCACCCACGAACGCTGCACGCAAATCGTCAAGGCGGTCGTGGGCGTCGAACAGCTCGAGCCGCGCGTGCGAGATGTGCGCGTCTGGCGCATGCAGGCGCGGGTTTCCGAAAGCCTGCGCGCCGGCCGGGTGTTCCTGGCCGGCGATGCGGCGCACCCCTTGCCGCCCACCGGCGGCCAGGGCATGAACACCGCCGTGGGCGATGTTCACAATCTATGCTGGAAGCTGGCCCTCGTGGTCCAGGGGAAAGCCGGCGACGGCTTGCTCGACAGCTACGAAACGGAACGCCTGCCGGTCATCCGCTTCAATGTCGAGCAAAGCGTGCGCAACGCCCGCAAGATGGAGGCGGCGGGCTTGGGAGGCATCATGCGCACGCCCGAGGACTTCCGCGAAGAAGACATCTCCCGCATGCGCCAGGCCATTCCGCTGCAGCGCGAGCACTTCGAATATCACGGCCAGACCTTCGGCTATGTGTACCGCTCCGCGCTGATTTTCGACGAAGGGGCGGATATTCCGCCCGGCGAAGTGAATACCTATACCCCCACTGCCGCTCCCGGCGCCCGGGCGCCGCACTGCTGGCTGCGGTGGCGTGAGGGTGCTCCGCTGTCCACCATCGATCTCTTCAAGGACTTGACGTTCACGCTGTTGGCGGGGCGTCTTGGGCATGCCTGGCTGGCGGCCTTCCGCAAGGCGGCTGTTGGCGCCGGGCTGGAGGGCGGCGCTTTCCGGGTCGGCCCGGACGGCGATCTGGTCGATAACCAGGGTTCGTTTCACGAGCTGTACGAAATCAGTCCCGAAGGGGCCGTTCTGGTCCGGCCGGACGGCCATGTGGCGTGGCGTTCCCGGGGCGGGGCCGACGACCCCGACGAGGTGCTGAGGCAGGTTGTCCAGGCCATTGTCACCGGCTCGAAAGAGGCCGTTCTCGAAACCGCATAAAACCGTTTTCCGCAAGGAGCAGCACCCATGACCACGATTCCCCCGTACACCCGGCCGCCGCGGCGCCTGGCGCACATCGCCCTTAGAACCAATCAGCTCGAGCGGATGGTGGCCTGGTATGGCTGCGTGCTCGGCACGCGCATCGCCTATGCTTCCGATAAGGTGGCGTTCCTGACCTACGACGAAGAGCATCACCGCATCGCCCTGCTGGCCATGGACGACTACCCGGCCCGGCCCGAGCAGGGCGCGGTCGGTCATGTTCATACCGCATTTGCCTACGACTCGCTCGACGAGCTCATGGGCACCTATGTGCGGCTCAAGGCCGAGAACATTCTGCCGCGCCGCTCCATCCATCACGGCCCCACGGTGTCGCTGTACTACGCCGATCCCGACGGCAACCAGATCGAGCTCCAGGTGGACAGCTTTCCCGACGCGGAATCCGCCAACGCCTGGATGCGCAGCGCAGCGTTCAGTCGCAATCCCATCGGCATCGAGTTCGATCCTGAGGCCATGCTGGTGCGGATGGGCTCGGGCGAGCCCGAGTCCGATCTTCTGCACCGTCCGGACGGGGTGTAGCAATTCTGTATCCGGCATGTATGGCATGTGCAGCATGCTGGGAGCCATGGACCCGGATGGCCGGAAGGCGATTTGCCAGGTGGGGGGCGCTGCGCGATCATAGGGAGCAGGTTTTTCCCCTTATTCCCTCAGGATACTGCCGTGACCCTCGAAAACAAGTCGTTTGAAGCCTATGTAAGCGCCATCCGCGCCTGCAGGGTTTGCCGTGACCAGCCCCGCTACGGCAAACCGCTGGATCACGAGCCCAGGCCGGTCATCCAGGTTTCGGAAACGGCCCGCATCTGCATTGCCAGCCAGGCGCCCGGAGCGCGGGTCCATGCCAGCGGGCGTCCATTCAGCGATGCTTCGGGGGTTCGCTTGCGGGAATGGATGGAAATCGCGGAGGACGAATTCTACGATCCGTCCAGGGTCGCGATCATTCCCATGGGATTCTGCTTTCCGGGCACCAAGCCCGGCAGCGGCGATCTGCCCCCGCGCCGCGAGTGCAGCGAACTCTGGCACGAAGAGTTGTTCAGGCGCCTGCCGAACCTGAGGCTGCTGCTGGCGATAGGCGGCTATGCGCAGCGCTGGCATTTGGGGAAGGAAGCCACCCGCCAGGGCGTCAACGAAACCGTGCAGTCCTGGCGCGAGGTCTACCGGGCGGATCCCGCACGCCATATCTATCCGCTGCCGCATCCGTCCTGGCACAACAACAACTGGCTCAAGCGCAACCCCTGGTTCGAAGCCGAGATGCTGCCGGTATTGCGGGCGGACGTGCGCGCGGCGCTTTCCTGACGCCGGAGCCGGCTTTTCTTTTTTAAGGGTTTGTTCTGTATTTACCCCTATCGGCATAATAATTAATATATTATCCAATTTTCTTAACATATTAATTATTTTCACCATAACCGAAGAGGGAACCATGAGACGAACCTGGCGTGCCATTTGTATTTCAACCGTTGCGCTTGCCGCCGCCTTTACCGTGGGCGCGCAGGCGGAGACGGTCAATGTGGGGGTTACGGTGCCGACCACCGGGCCAGCGGCCATTCTGGGGGTGGGCGCGCGCAATGCGATCAGCCTGTTTCCCAGCAAGATCGCGGGCTACGACGTCAACTTCAGGGTGCTGGACGATGCCAGCGACATCACCAATTCGGTGAAGAACGCCAAGCAGTTCCTGGGCGACAAAGTCGACCTGATCGTGGGTTCGTCCACATCGCCGCAGTCGCTGGCCATCATCGAGGCCATTGCCGGCTCGCAAACGCCGCTGATCGCCCTGGGCGCTTCGGCGCGCATCGTCACCCCCATGGACGACAAGCGTAAATGGGTGTTCAAGACGGCGGCCAACGATTCGCTCATGGCCCAGGCCATCATCGAGCACATGGTTGGCAAGAAGGTCAAGACCCTGGGCTTCATCGGCTTCGGCGATGCCTATGGCGACAGCTGGCTGAACGAGATCAAGCCCTTGGCGGAAAAGCACGGCATCAAGCTGGTTGCCGTGGAGCGCTTTCACCCCAAGGACCAGAGCGTAACGGGCCAGGTGCTGCGCGTCATGGGCGGCCACCCCGACGCGGTGCTGGTTGCGGGCTCAGGCACGCCGGCGGCATTGCCGCATGCCACGCTGGTCGATCGCGGCTACAAGGGCCTTATTTACCAGACACATGGCGCGGCGACCGAGGACTTCCTGCGCGTGGGCGGCAAGGCGCTGAACGGCGGCTTCCTGCCGGTTGGCCCGAACCTGGTCTGGGAGCAACTGCCCGACAGCTTCCCCACCAAGGCGGCCAGCGCCAAGTTCGTGCCGCTGTATGAAAGCAAGTTCGGCAAGAATTCGCGTTCGAATTTTGCGGCTCAGGCCTACGACGTGCTGCTGTTGCTGGAACGTGCCTTGCCCGAAGCCGGCAAAAAGGCCAAGCCGGGCACGCCCGAGTTTCGTGTTGCCTTGCGTGATGCGCTGGAAAACGTGAAAGAGCTGCCGGCCAACGCGGGCGTTTTCAACATGACCCCCACCGACCACTCGGGTTTGGACAAGCGTGGCCGCGTCATCGTCAGGATCCAGGACGGCAAGTGGGTGCTGGACAAGGCCGACCAATAAAGATTGGCGGGTTTGCAGCCGCCGGCAGTCCACAGGGGCTGTCTGGCGGACTCGCATCAGTTTGAATGCATGAACCAGGCAAGCAGCGCGCTGGTTTCCGAGGCCTCCTTTTCGGAGGCCTATTTGTCTTTCGAGGCGGAAGCGGGCTTTGCCCTGGCTTTTTGGGCGCTGGCCGGTGTTTTGGCCCTGGCGCTCAGGGGCGTCCGCACCACCTTCGCCGCGGCCTGGGCCGGGTCGGGCAGGGCGATGAGGGTGTCCAGCAGTGCGTAGGCGGAAAGCAGGCTTTCCTGCCCCAGCAGTTCCTTGAGGGTGCCGTACTGGGTTTCGATGGACCGGCTGATGGCGCCCACCAGGTTCTTGCTGCGGGTGGTCAGGTCGACAAACACCTTGCGCTGGTCGCTGGAAAGGCGGTGCCGCACGATCAGGCCGTTCTGCTCCATGCGGTCCAGAATTCCGCTCAGGCTGGGCGCGAGAATGCAGGATTCTTCCGCGACACGGCCGGTCTCCATTTCCCCGAATTCATTGAGCACCCGGATTACGCGCCATTGCTGCTCCGTCAGGCCATGCTTTTTCAGATCCTGGCGGAAATAGCGCATGACCGACTCGCGCGCCCGCAGCAAGAGCATGGGCAGGTTGCGGTGCTGGAATTTATTATTGTTCATGGCGTGGCGCGAAGGACGGCGGGAGCCCGGAGATCGTAAAGGCTCTACTTTAGCGCATGCGCCGCGGATTTCCGGAATAGTTAATGTATTAAATTGTTGGGCGTGTGGCCGAACCCGGACGGCGCTTGGCATATTTGAAAAATATTCATATAAAACAAAATATTGCGTCAGGATGAAAATTCCGGGAAATTCCATGAAACGGAAAAAAGTACCTCATTCGAGGTATGGAATTATTCGAGCCAGGAACTATACTTTCAAGAAAGCCGCAATGCGGCGAACCAAAGAACTAGGAGACAACCATGTTCCTGAAAAATACCTGGTATGTGGCCGGCTGGTCGCAGGAAATCACCGCTCAGTCCCCGCTTCCCCGCACGATTCTGGGTATTCCCGTCGTACTGTGGCGCGATGCCCAAGGCAAGGTTTCGGCGCTGCCCGACCGCTGTCCGCATCGGGGCGCGCCCTTGTCCAAGGGGCGCATCGAAGGGGACGAGCTGCGCTGCATGTACCACGGCATGAAGTTCGACGCGCAGGGCGCCTGTACCCATATTCCGGGACAAGAACGTATTCCGCCCGGCGCCAACCTGAGCGGCTTTCCCGTTGTCGAGCGCAATAAATGGGTGTGGATCTGGATGGGCGAGGCCGACAAGGCAGACGCCAGCCTCATCCCCGACACCTACTGGCTGGACAGCCCGCAGTGGCGCTACAAGCCCGGCGGCAACATGCACTACGACGTCAACTACCTGCTCATCGCCGACAACCTGCTGGACTTCTCGCACCTGCCTTTCGTGCACGAGAAAACCCTGGGCGGCAGCGCGGACTATGCCAATACGCGGGCCGATGTAAAGCGGCTGGACAACGGCCTGCGGGTCGAACGCTGGTTCATGGACGCGCCGCCCGCGCCCTTCGTCAAAGACCTCACCGGCTGGACGCAGAATGTCGACCGCTGGAACATCTACGACTTCGTCGTGCCGGGCGTGCTGCTCATGGACTCGGGCAGTGCGCCGGCCGGCGGCGGCGCCCGCGAAGGCAACCGCGAGGGCGGCGTGCAGTTCCGCAGCGCGCAGGCGCTGACCCCCGAGACGGAAACCAGCACCCACTATTTCTTTTCGCAGGCGCACAACTTCGCCCTGGACGATCCCTCCGTCACCGAAAAGCTGCACGCCACGGTGGTGGCCGGCTTCAAGGAGGACTGGGACATGATCCATGCCCAGGCCCATACGCTGTCGCTCGACCCCAGCTTCAAAATGATGCCGCTGAACGTCGACAACGCGCTGGGGCATTTCCGCTGGCTGATGGGCAGGCTTATTTCAACAGAACAGACCGTGGCTCGCGCCGCTTAGGAGACTACCATGTCCTTACCTCCCGCCCCCGTTTTGCAGGCGCTCAAGAAAAGTTCCGCCAGCATGGCCAACCGCAGCACGCCCTTCGTCTACAACGAATGGTATGTCGCCGCGTTCTCCAGCGAAGTCACCCGCGAATTCCTGCCGCGCATCCTGCTCGAAAAGCGCGTCGTCCTGTTCCGCACCGAGGCCGGCGAAGTCGTGGCCCTGTCCGACCGCTGCGCGCACCGGGCGTATCCGCTGTCGCTGGGCAAGCTGGAAGGCGACACCATCGTCTGTGGCTACCATGGTTTTCGCTTCAATGCCGAGGGTGATTGCATCGATGTGCCGTCGTCCGCCAAATGCCCGCGCGACCTGGGCGTGGCCCGCTACCGCGTGGTCGAGCGCGGCCCGCTGGTGTGGATCTGGATGGGCGACCCCGACGAAGCCGACGAGTCGCGCCTGGTCGAGCAGGAATGGCTGAGCGAGGCCAACTGGGCGAAGTCCAGCGGCTATTTCGAGCTGCAGTCCAACTACATCAGCATGCACGAGAACCTGCTCGATCTTACGCATTTGTCGTTCCTGCATGCCAATACCTTCGGCACGCCCGACTACGCCAAGGCAGCGTTCAAGTCCGAGATCGGCGACGGCTATTTCGCGCTGTATCGCGACGTGGTGCCCACCACGCTGCCTCCGCTGTGGGCCAAGCCCACCGGGCTGGAGGGCTGCACCACCGCGGCGCGCATCGTGAAGTCCGAGTTCAAGTCGCCGGCCTTCCACCAGGTCAACGTCAGCTTCTACGATAACAAGCTGCCCGAGGCGCAGCGCAAGGTTTCGCGCATCAAGACCGCGCATATCCTTACGCCGCAAACGCATTCGAGCTGCCATTATTTCATTGTGCACGGCCGCGACTTCGGCCTGGAAGACGACAGCATCACGCAGTTCATGCACGAAAACCTGTTCGAGGCGTTCAACGAGGACGTCGAGGGCATGGCGGCCCTGGAGCAGGTCTGGCAAACCACGAGCCCCGACGATATGTACGAGATCTCCGTCGGGGCGGACGGCCCTTCGGTGGCCATGCGCCGCTACATCAAGCAGCGCGCCGATGCGGAGGGCCTGGCGAAGGCCGCCGGGCCAAAGGTGGTCAGCGCGCCGGCTCGCAAGGAAGCCGCCGTTTGAGCGCATGAGCGCACGCCCGCCTTATCGCGAGCTGGGCCGTCTTGTCGACAATATCGGCAACGACGGCTTTGCCGCGGCTGTGTTCGAACTGATGTACGCGGCGGTGGGGGCGGACCACGTGGTGGCGCACCTGGTGGGGCGCCACCACATCCTGGGGCTTTTCACCCACGGCCTGCTTTCCGCGCGCATCGCCAACACCATCAACCAGCGCTATCTCGAGCGCTATCACATGCTGGATAAAAGCGTGTCGTCGTTCCGCGAACTGGGCGACGACGAGCCGGTGGTCACCCGCTTCGACCAGCGCCTCAATGCCTCGCCGACCTACAGCGCGTTTTTTTTTGAAAGAACCGGCTTGTGCGACAAGCTCTCGGTGGTCAGCAACCGCAGCGAGGGCATGGCTTTCTGCAACTTGTACAGGCTGGATGCCAGCGGCAAATTCAGCAAGAAGAACCTGCTGGACGCCCAGGCTCTGGCGCCGGTTCTCATGGCCGCCATCTGGCAGCACGTGGACCGTATCGGCCAGGCCAGCCTGCCCACCATGAAGACCTTGTCCGAGCCTTACGCGGCCGAGCGGCATGCGCTGCGAACATTGTCACGGCGCGAGATGCAGGTGTGCCAGCGCTTGCTGGCCGGCGCCAGCAACGAAGGCGTGGCCCTGGATCTGTCGATCAGCACGCACACGGTCAGGACGCTTAGAAAACGTGTCTACAAGAAACTGCAGGTCAACTCGCTAAGCGATTTGTACGCCAAATACATGAACGCCATGTCGGCGGTGGTCAGCGGGCAATGATGGCGACCGTTGGGCCGTAGTTGCGCCGATGGCCGGGGGCGGGCCTGCCTGCGCCGGCAGGCCGCCCTCGGCCGCCAGGCGGCCTACATGCCGCCCATGGCCAGGTATTTGATTTCCAGGTAGTCGTCCAGGCCGTGACGCGAGCCTTCGCGGCCCAGGCCCGAGCTCTTGATGCCGCCGAAGGGAGCGACCTCGGTGGAGATCAGCCCCGTGTTGATGCCGACCATGCCGTATTCCAGTGCTTCGGAAACGCGCCACTGGCGCGCCGAATCGCGGGTGTACATATAGGCGGCCAGGCCGAACTCGGTGTCGTTGGCCATGGCCACGGCCTGCTGCTCATCGTCGAAGCGGAACAGCGGGGCGACGGGCCCGAAGATCTCCTGCCTGGCGACGTCCATGGCGGGCGTGACGCCGGTAAGCACCGTAGGTTCGAACCACAATCCACCCAGCTCGTGGCGTTTTCCGCCGGTGGCGACGCTGCCGCCCTTGGCGACGACGTCGGCGATCAGGCGTTCGGCCTTCTGCACGGCGGCTTCATTGATGAGCGGGCCTTGGACGACGCCGTTTTCCAGGCCGTCGCCAACCTTCAATTGGCGGGCAGCCTCGGCCAGCTTGCGGCTGAAGGCGTCGTAGACGCCGGCCTGAACCAGGAAGCGGTTGGTGCAGACGCAGGTCTGGCCGGAGTTGCGGTACTTGGAGGCGATGGCGCCCTGCACGGCGGCGTCCAGGTCGGCGTCGTCGAAGACGATGAACGGCGCGTTGCCGCCCAGTTCCAGCGAGAGCTTCTTGACCGTGGGCGCGCATTGGGCCATGAGCAGGCGTCCGACTTCGGTGGAGCCTGTGAACGAAAGCTTGCGCACGACGGGGCTGGAAGTCAGCTCGCCGCCGATGGCGCGCGGATCGCCCGTGACGATATTGAGGACGCCGGCCGGCAGCCCGGCGCGTTCGGCCAGTTCGGCCAGGGCCAGCGCCGAAAGAGGCGTGAGTTCGGCGGGCTTGACCACCATGGTGCAGCCGGCGGCCAGCGCCGGCCCGGCCTTGCGGGTGATCATGGCCGCGGGAAAGTTCCAGGGCGTGATGGCCGCGCATACGCCGACGGGTTGCCTGACGGCCAGCAGGCGCTTGTCGGGGAAGGGCGAGGGGATGACTTCGCCGTAGGCGCGCTTGCCTTCCTCGGCGAACCATTCGATGAACGACGCGGCGTAGGCGATTTCGCCCCGGGACTCAGCCAGGGGCTTGCCTTGCTCCAGCGTCATGAGACGCGCCAGGTCTTCCTGGTGCTGCATCAGCAACTGGAACCAGCGCTGCAGGATGCGGGCGCGCTCGGCGGCCGTTTTGGCTTTCCAGGCCGGCAACGCCTGTTCGGCGGCCAGGATGGCGCGGCGGGTTTCGTCGGCGCCGGCAAGCGGCACGCTGGCGATGGCCTGGCCGGTGGCCGGGTTGAGAACATCGAGGCGGGCGCCATTGTCGGCTTCCTGCCATTGGCCGTTTATATAGCAGTGCCGGCGGAGCAGGGCGGGGTCGGCAAGCTGCGGAGCGTGGAGTTCGGTCATGGTCAGTAGCCCGCGCCGGCGGCGCGCACCGATTGGGGGCGCACGCTGTTGATCAATTTGGTGGCCGCGCTGCGCAGCAGGCCGGTATCGGCGCCCAGGGCCAGGAAGCTGGCGCCGCTGGCCTGGAAGGATTCGACCATGGCGGGGTCGGCGCAGAACACGCCGGCCGCCTTGCCGGCGGCCGTGATGCGCTTCAGCGCCTGTTCCACGGCGGCTTTGACCTCGGGGTGGCCGGGCTGGCCCAGATGGCCCATGGAGGCGGCCAGGTCGGACGGGCCGATGAACACGGCATCCACGCCCTCGACGGCAGCGATGGCATCCAGGTTTTGCAGAGCCGTACGCGATTCAATTTGTACGATGAGGCAGGTGTTGGCTTCGACCTGGGCGAAGTAGTCGGGCACGGCGTTCCAGCGCGAACCGCGCTCCAGGCCGGTGCCGACGCCGCGTATGCCCTTGGGCGGGTAGTGCATGGCGCTGACGATGGCGCGCGCCTGTTCGGCGTTGTACACCATGGGCACCAGCAGGGTTTGCGCGCCCACGCCCAGCAACTGCTTGATGAGGGCGGCGTCGTGGTTGGCCGGGCGCACCAGGCACTGTACGGGATGGGGGGCCATGGCCTGCAGCTGGCTTTGCACCAGTGGCACGTTGTTGGGGCCGTGTTCGGCATCGATGAGCAGGAAGTCGTAGCCGCAGGTAGCCATGATTTCGGCGCTGATGGGGTTGGCCAGGCCCAGGAAGAGGCCGAGTTGCGGCCGGCGCTCGGCCAGCGCCTGCTTGAAGGTGTTGCGGGGCATATCCATGAATGAGGTTCCTGCTTTGCGTTTAGACGAATCGGAAGGCGATCTGGCCCAATTTACCGTAGTCGGCCTGGAAGGTGTCGCCCTGCTTGGCGCCGACGGGGCGCGTGAACGAGCCGCCCAGGACGACGTCGCCCGCATTGAGCTGTTCGCCGTAGGGCGCGATTTTATTGGCCAGCCAGGCGACGCCGTTAGCCGGGTGGTTGAGCACGCCGGCGGCCAGGCCGGTTTCCTCGATGACGCCGTTGCGGTAAAGCATGGCGCCCACCCAGCGCAGGTCGACGCTGTCGGGCCGCACGGGCAGGCCGCCGGTGACGATGCCGGCGTTGGCGGCGAAGTCGGAAATGGTGTCGAAGACCTTGCGCGGGGCCTTGGTGTCGCGGTCGAACTGCTCGATGCGGGCATCGATG